>NZ_AEPN01000003.1:0-198185 GCF_000185925.1 Paracoccus sp. TRP
GTCTTCGGAGACGCGAAGATGACCACCGCCCTGCTCGACCGTCTCAATCACCATTGCGACATCGTCGAAACCGGCAACGACAGCTGGCGCATCAAAACACGAGCCTGACCGACCTCCAAAACGCAGGCCCGCCTCGGCTGCGCCAGCTGGGAAGCTACGCCGCCACGGGCCTGCTCACCACATCGCCAGAGGGGTCCCTTTGCGACGCCGATAAGGGGCCACCATGCAACGCCGATTGACACCGTGCCGACAGCGAATCGCCCCCTAAACGGGAGCAAAAGCGCATGCCATCAGCCCCGGCGCTTTATGTTTGCTCAGAATCGTTTTCAAAGCCTGTCGGAAAGAGTGATGATGGTCGGGATGACACGCTTACTCGAAGCCGGGGCCGAACTGAAGGAAATCGCGACCCATATGGGCTGGTCGATCAAACACGTGGCCAAAGTGATTAAGCGCCATGTGGCGCTAGTACCCAGCATGACGAATGGGCTGGCTGAGAAGTTGCAGCGAGCCGAATCCAGAACAAAACTGCAAATCGCAGTGCAAACCAGCCATGGTGAAATATAGCTAAGTGATGGTCGGGGCGAGAGGATTCGAACCTCCGGCCTACGGTACCCAAAACCGTCGCGCTACCAGGCTGCGCTACGCCCCGGACCTCAGCCAGCTGTCTAGCCGCTGACTGCGCCGGGGGAAAGGGGGAAAACGACCGCGAGACCGGTAACCAGCCTAGTCACAGGGCGATAGCGCCGCCTCTTGCGGCAGACGAGGGTGGGACAGCGCCATGCCGGGGCGAATACCCAGCCGGGCCGCGTCACCGCCCGGTACCTCAAGTACCATCAGCCGTTCTGGCGCGACATCTCCGGGTGCAGCGCCTGGAATCGATGTCTCGTCCAATGGCCGCGCCATCGTGTGGACATGGCGGACCTTTCCACGCGCATCAATAAAGATCATGTCGAGAGGGATAAGGGTATTACGCATCCAGAAACTGACCGGTTGCGGTGTTTCATAGATAAACAGCATACCCTTGCCGCGCTGCAACTCGCGGCGAAACATCAGACCTTGCGCCCGCGTTTCGGGGGTGTCGGCGATTTCAACCGACACCTCGACCACCCCATCCTGACCCTGAAACAGGGCCCGGTCGGGGTTGCATGAGGCCGCGAGGACCGGAGACTGATTTGTAACAAGAAAAGCTAGAACAACCGTTACGGCCCGTAACTTCATACCGCGCTCGCGACCAGCCGCAATTTAGCGAGCGCGGCCGCTCCCCCCGGTTGCGACTGCCGGGCTTCGATTGCTGCTCTTTCCCAGGAAAGGATTTGCGCGGCCATCATCCCCCTACGTCCATCTACAACACGCAGAGCGATTGCCTCACCCACCGCCAGGTCGGAAAAACCCGAATGGCGCAAGACCTCGATGTGCAAAAAGACATCGGCCTTTTCAGCGAAAATATTGGCAAAGCCAAAACCTTTGGCTTTATCGAACCATTTCACCCGTGCAGGCAAAAGCGGTAGGCATGCGATCTCGTCGGGCGTGGCCGAGCACAGATCGGCAATAGCGGGCATTGGTTCGCTGGCAGGCGGCGTGATCTCCAGCACCTCGATTGCCTGCATGCCGCGCGGCGTCTTCTGGACTACGGCCACGACATGAGCACCTTCAGCAACCGAGCTCTGACCGAAGTTCCTCAACACATTGGCATGAAGAAGAATGTCGGAGCCACCTTCAGGGTCGGTCAGAAAACCAAAGCCCTTACTGCCATCAAACCATTTCACGACGCCCGCGATCTTGCGCTGTTGTTCGTCGTTTTCTTCCATGTCGTCCTGTCACCTGTTTGAAAACCAGAAACAACCCGAACTCCGGTCCTGCTTCCTTCGACCAGAACTAGGCGAAGGTGAATCCAGATTGGTCAGGTTTTCCATACCATGGATAAATCCTGCCCGCTCATCAAGGGCTAAGACGGCAAACTTGCCAGAAACTTTGCGTAATATCCTGCCCGGCTGCATTCAATTCCCTGTTTTCGCCGTCAGAATCGCATCTTATCCAACGAAATCGGTCATGCAGACGAAACGCGCCGTCTGCCCAGAATTCGATCTCAACCGGCCTGATACGGTATCCACCCCAATGCGGAGGGCGTGAAGGATTAAGGCCAAGGCTGATTCCCAGCCGTGCGACCTCGGCCATCAACGTGGCCCGGCTGGCAAGCGGACGGCTTTGATGCGATGCCCAGGCGCCAATCCGCGATTGCAGGGGACGCGAAGCATAATAGGCGTCTGCCACCTCGCCTTCGACCCGGGTGACATGACCACGAACCCGGATCTGGCGGCGCAGGGATTTCCAGTGCAAAACCAGCGCAGCAACGCCCGTCGCCTCGATCTGGCTGCCCTTGGCGCTTTCGTAATTGGTATAAAATACGAAAGAGCCATCCGCCGCCGCACCTTCGATATCTTTTAACAGGACCATGCGCACATCGGGCAAACCCGCGTCATCGACAGTGGCCAAAGCCATGGCATTAGGGTCGTTCGGCTCGGTTTTCCCGGCCTCGGCCAGCCAGCGGCGGGCTATGGCAAAAGGGTCGTCTCCGGCGAAAATTCCATTGCGATCGCTCATGGCTGCCTGCTTACCAACACTTGATGCCTCTCGGTAGTTGTCCTAATCCTGCCCGGAATCGAAGAAGCGCGAGGGACAGCATCATGTCAAGTGACGGCGGTATGGGGCTGATGAAAGGTCGCCGCGGCCTTATCATGGGCTTGGCAAACGACAAATCCATCGCGTGGGGCATAGCCAAGACGCTGGCGGATCACGGGGCCGAGCTGGCCTTTTCATATCAGGGCGAGGCGCTCAGGCGCCGGGTCGAGCCGCTGGCCGCACAGGTCGGGTCCGATTTTCTGGCCGAATGCGATGTGTCGAACGAAGATTCGATTGACGCATTGTTCACCACCCTGCAGCAGCGCTGGGACAGCATCGACTTTATCGTTCATGCCATCGGATTTTCCGACAAGGAACAGCTGCGCGGCCGCTATGCGGATACTACCCGCGACAATTTCCTGATGACGATGGACATTTCGGTCTATTCCTTCACCGCTGTGGCGCGCCGCGCCGCCGCGATGATGCCGAATGGCGGCTCGATGCTGACGCTGACCTATTACGGGGCCGAGCGTGTGATGCCGCATTACAATGTCATGGGCGTCGCCAAGGCCGCGCTTGAGGCATCGGTGCGTTATCTGGCCGAGGATTTCGGCAAGGATGGCATCCGCGTCAACTCGATCTCGGCAGGTCCGATCAAAACCCTCGCCGCCTCGGGTATCGGTGATTTCCGCTATATCCTTAAATGGAATGAGCTGAACTCGCCCCTGCGCCGCAATGTCAGCCAGGAAGAGGTCGGCCGTTCGGCACTTTACCTGCTGTCCGATCTTGGCTCGGGCGTGACCGGCGAAACCCATCACGTCGATGCAGGCTATCACATCGTCGGCATGAAGGCGGTGGACGCGCCCGATATCGCAACGGCGAAAAAGGACTGATTTTCGCTGATGAGCGCCGAACAGTTCCTTGCTCTGATCTCGGCGCTGTCACTGGCGATTCTGACACCCGGCCCGGCGATCATCGCCACCGTGCAGACTGCTTTTGCCCATGGCCGTAGCCGCGCCCTGCCATATGCGCTGGGGCTGGCTACGGGCGCTTCGCTGTGGTGTCTGTTCGCCTTGGCGGGGCTGGCAGTGCTGTTCAGACTGCACCCGGCACTGTTTTCGGCACTCAAGATCTTTGGCGGGCTGTATCTGCTCTGGTTCGCCTGGGGGCTGTGGCGTGCCTCGACCGGGCCGCTGCCCGATGCGGCCGGTGGGGCGACGAAAGGTTTCTGGGGCGGGATCGCGCTTAATCTTTCGAACCCCAAACCAGCACTGTTTTACGCCTCGCTGATTCTGTCGGTCTTTCCCGAGCCGATGCAGATCAGCCGTCAGGCGCTGATTTACCTTGTCTGTCTGGCAACCGAGCTGTTCTGGTACGCGCTGGTTGCGGTTCTGATGTCGACAGGGGGTATGCGGTCGCGCTATTTTGCAGCGAAATTCTGGATCGACCGGACGGCCGGTGTCGCCATGGCGCTGCTGGGTCTGTTACTGATCGTCAATCTTTAAGGAGCTTGCATGACCGATCGCCTGCCCCATGAACGCGGCTTTCACATCAGCTGGGACCAGATCCACCGTGACGCGCGCGCGCTGGCCTGGCGGCTTGAGGACCGGAACTGGCGCGCCATCCTTGCCATCACCCGTGGCGGGCTGGTGCCTGCGATGATCGTCGCGCGGGAACTTGATGTCCGGGTCATCGACACGATCTCGGTCAAGTCCTATCGCGGCAAGGGCGGGCAAGAGCGGGGCGAGGTTCAGGTTCTCAAGGCCCCTGATCCTGCGGTCATGCAGGACGGCGACGGTATTCTGGTCGTGGACGATCTGGTCGATTCCGGCCGCACGCTGGAACATGTGCGCACCATGTATCCCAAGGCGCATTTCGCCACGGTCTATGCCAAGCCCAAAGGCCGGCCGATGGTTCAGACCTATGTGACCGAGGTCAGCCAGGACACCTGGATCTTCTTCCCCTGGGACATGGCGCTGCAATACGTCCAGCCTTATCGCGGCGAAGATTAATCGACGCTTCGTGGCCGCGCATAGCCTGATGTGCGGCCACAGCGCGGATCAGCACCCCCGCGCTTAACCCGGCATCGTGACGACGATAGCGCCCCGGTCGGTTGCGACCACAGTATGTTCGTATTGCACAACCGCTGCGCGGGGCTCGCTGTAAAGCGTCCAGCCATCTTCGCCTTCGGTTGCCCACATCCCTCCCATCGACAGAAACGGCTCGACAGTCAGCACAAGACCCTTGTCGATGTGACGGCGGTCACCACGCGTCGGCCAGGTCGCAATCTCGCCCGGTTCTTCGTGCAGCGCCCGGCCAATGCCGTGACTGGCCAGGTTGCGGATCAGTGTATAGCCCCGGCTTGATGCGAACCGCCCGACCGCCTTGCCGATCCCGGCCAGCGGCTTGCCACTGCCGACTTGCTCAATGCCGATCTCCATCGCGCGCTTGCCATCCCGGCAAAGCCGCTCAAGCGAAGGGGATTTGGGCGCCACCAGAAACGAAGCACCGGTATCGGCGAAATAGCCATCCTTCGAGGCTGAGACATCAATATTGACCAGATCGCCCCGGCTGATTTCGCGGTCCCCGGGGATACCGTGAGCGATTTCCTCGTTCACGCTGATACAGGTCGTTCCGGGAAAGCCGTAGGTCGAGCGAGGGGCGGAAACCGCGCCCTCGGCCTCCAGCAACTGGCGGCCGATCTCATCCAGTTCGCGGGTGGTCATGCCGGGTTCGATCGCCCTGGCCATGGCATGCATGGTATTCGCGACGATCCTGCCGATGGCTTTCAGGCCATCCAGCTCTTCTGCCTTGGTGATCGTCATGCCCGCATACTCCTGTCATGGCACGGGACCCGTGCCCCGCGCGCCCTTAACCGTTGCCGCGCACGAAACGCGCCGCTTCCTCGGCGGCGCGGCGCAGGGCCCGGCTTTTGTTCACGGTCTCCATGAACTCGGCCTCGGGGTCGCTGTCATAGACGACACCGCCACCCGCCTGAATGTAAAGCTGGCCGTCCTTGATCACCCCGGTACGCAGGGCAATACACATGTCCATCTCGCCATTGGCAGCGAAATACCCTACGCCCCCGGCATAGACTCCGCGCTTTTCCGGCTCAAGCTCGTCGATGATCTCCATCGCGCGGACCTTTGGCGCGCCCGAGACGGTGCCTGCCGGCATCCCCGCCAGCAGCGCCGACAACGCATCCTCACCTTCGCGCAATTCACCAACTACATTCGAGACAATATGCATCACATGCGAATAACGCTCGACGATGAACTGTTCCGTCGGGGTGACGGTACCCATCTTGGCCACCCGGCCAACGTCGTTGCGGCCAAGGTCCAGCAGCATCAGATGCTCGGCCAGCTCTTTCTGATCGGCAAGCAGATCAGCCTCAAGCGCGCGATCCTCGTCAGCGGTCGTGCCGCGCGGGCGGGTGCCGGCGATGGGGCGGATCGTGACCTGCCCCTCGCGCAGCCGCACGAGGATCTCGGGCGAGGCGCCGACGATCTGGAACCCGCCAAAGTTCAGATAGAACATAAAGGGCGACGGGTTGGTGCGCCGCAACGCGCGGTACAGCGCAAAGGGCGGCAGCGGGAAATCCATCGCCCAGCGTTGCGAGGGCACGACCTGAAAGATGTCGCCCGCGCGGATATATTCCCTGGCCTTTTCGACCGCTGCCAGATAACCCTCGCGCGTGAAGTTCGAGCGCAGCTCGCCCACCTGCAGGTCCTGTCCCAGCGCGCGAGACTCGTTTGGCTGACGGTCAAGGGCGCGCAGCGCCTCCATCACCCGTTCGGCGGCCTGCGCATAGGCGGCACGGGCGGGTGTCTCGGGGTCATGCCAGGCCGGAGCGCAAAGCAGCACCTCGCCCTTGACCCCATCAAGCACCGCTACGACCGAAGGCCGCATCATCATCGCATCGGGCAGCCCCAGCGGGTCGGGGTTCACATCCGGCAACCGCTCGACCAGCCGGATCATGTCATAGCCGAGATAGCCGAAAAGCCCGGCCGCGCCCGCAGGTACACCCTCGGGCATCTTCATGCGGCTGTCCGCGATCAGGGCCCGCAGACTGTCAAGCGCCGGGCGGTCGTCAGTGACGAATTCATCCGAATAGCGGGCATTGCGGTTGATACGTGCCTTGCCGTCGCGGCATTCCCAGATCAGGTCGGGCTTCATCCCTACAAAGGAATAACGCCCCCGCACCTCGCCGCCGGTGACGCTTTCCAGCATAAAGGAATTGGGCGCCGCCTCGGCCAGCTTCAGCATCAGGCTGACCGGCGTATCCAGATCAGCGGCAAGCCGGATGGTCAGAAGCTGGTTGCGGCCCTCGGCCCAGCCGCGTTCAAACGCCGCGAAATCAGGAGAGATATCCATTACTGGACCTGTGCGTTCACCGCTTCGACGGCGGTCTGGTTCACGGTCGCCCCGCCCTGGGCCTGCAGGGCGCGGGTGAAGTAGTCAAAGACATCCTGGCGCAGCGAATCCGTCAGCCGGGCGTCAATGGTGTCGCGGATCTGGGCCGCCTCGTCACCTTCGGTCGCGGCAGGATGGATCTTGTCAAGCGTGACAAGGAACACCCGGTTTTCGGCATCCGCGACCTCGGTCGATCCTTCTGCAGCGATCTCAAAGGCCTGGGTGACCACCTCTTGCGGCACGCCGCTGATAAAGCCGCCACGGGCAAGGCCGGTCACGGGCGCACCGGGATCGGGCGTGGGTTTTGGCTCGGCGGTCGCGCCATTGCTGGCAACCGCCTCGGTTCCGGTCCCGGCCGCGCCGCCGCCGGTCGCAGCCGCGCCGATGGCCTGTGCGACCGGAGCGGTCGCCGCTGCCGGAGCCGGCTCAATGCCGGGTTCGGCAGCCGCCTCGGCTGCGACACGCTGCTCTTCGGCCAGTGCCAGAAGCTGCCGGTGAATCTCGTTCCGGGTCCAGTCCTCGGCCACCCGCTCACGCACCTCATCAAAGGGGATCAGCGCCGGAGGCTCGATCTTGTCCAGCCGCAGGGCAAAGACGCCGCCATCCTCGGTCTCAAAGAGTTCGGGGAAGTCTTTTTCGGTCAACTCTGCCGCGCGCTGGCGGAACTCGGGATAGGCATCAATGCCGTTTGGATCGGCCTCCGCCCCAGTGCTCCAATCGATCTGGCCAAGCTTCATCGGGGTTTCCTTGGCCATATCCTCAAGCGTGGCCCCGCCCGCCAGAAGGTCCGCGAACTCGCCCGAACGCTCCTCGATCTGACGGCGGGCGCGGTCAATGGCTGCCTCAAGGCGCAGATCGGTCCTGGCCTGTTCAAATGGGATATTCAGCGGCTCAAGAATCGCGTTCATCGAGAACAGCGCCGGCCCCAGATCCGAGCTTGCCGGGCCCGCGACACCGGGCTGATCAAGTGCAAATACCGCAGGGCCAGCCGCGCCCAGCTCAGCCTCGCTGACCTCGCCCAGATCAATATCGCCAAGGGTCAGGCCGCGCTCACCGGCCAGTTGCTCAAAGGTGATCTCGCCCCGGTCAATCCGGGCCTTCGCCTCTTCGGCAGCGGCCATGGTCGGAAAGACCAGACGTTCGACCATGCGGCGTTCGGGCTGCTGGAATTCTTCGATCCGTTCTTGATAGAGGTCGCGCAGCGCCTGTTCATCAACCTCGACCTCGCCTTCCAGCATTTCGGGAACCAGCCAGACATAGGTGATCTTGCGGATCTCGGGCGAGGTGAATTTCTCGGCATTGGCCTGATGCCAGGCTTGCAGCGTCGCATCATCCGGCGTCGCCACAGGCGCTGGCAGATCCTCGGCGGTCAGCTCGCGCCAGTGGATGTCGCGGGTCTCAAGCAGCCAGCCCTGGGTCTGGGCCACGACCGGTTGCGGGGCGCTGACCCCGGCCAAAGCAGCGTCCTGCAGGATCAGCCCGGCCATATCCATGCGCAGATCCTGTTCAAACTCGGCCTCGCGCAGTCCTTCGCTGCGCAGCCGGTCGGCGTAAAGATTGCGATCAAACCGCCCGTTCAGCCCACGAAAGGTCGAGATATTGGCGATCTGATCGGCCACCGCCTTGTCACCGACCGAAACGCCCACCCGGTTTGCCTCGGCCTCAAGCGCAGCGGCGGTGTAAAGCCGGCCAAGTGCCGCGCGATCAAGGCCGATGGCCTTGGCCTCGACCGCCGTGATCTGGCGGCCGGCGCGGGCGGAAAAGTCCTGCATCTCGCTGCGCAGCGCACGGGCATAATCCTGGGCCGAGATCGAGACCTTGCCCACCGCGCCAATATCCGCGGTCCCGCCCGAGAAATTGGTGACGCCAAAGCCACCAAGCCCCAGAACCAGCATACCCATCAGCAACCAGACGATGGTCGATTTGCCCTTGCCACGCATCTTGTCGTCCTGCCTCGCCGATTGCCAATTCAGTCAGCGAAAGTCTTTAGGGTGACAAGGCTGCGGCGGCAAGTGCCGCGACGCCCTGCCCGGCCTCCTGGCGGTCACATTCGGGTCGGAAGGTGATCAGGGGCGAAAGCTCTCAAGCCGCCCGATCAGTGCTGCGATGCCTTCACGGTCAGCATTGGCAAATGCGATGCGGACATGGCGCGCGGCATCAGGATCGCCCTCGGGCATGAACATCGTGCCGGGCAAAAGCAGCACCCCCACCTTGTACAGCAGGCGTTGCGCCAGTTCCGGCGACGACAGGTCGTAGGGATGCTCGGCCCAGGCGAAATAGGCGCCGCAGCCCTTGATGCGCCAGCCTGACAGCTGTGCCATCCCCTCGGCCATGGCGGTGCGCCGGGCAAGAATCTCGGCCCGCTCACCCGCCAGCCAGTCGCGCAGATGGGCCATGCCCCAGGCCGCGCCGATCTGACCAATCTGGCTGGCGCAGATAGCCAGCGTATCCAGCACCTTTTCCACCTCGATCATACGGGTGGCGCTGGCGATCAGCGCCCCGATGCGATGACCTGTCAGGCGATATGCTTTGGAAAAGCTGTAAAGGTGGATCAGCGTATCGCCCCAGTCGGGATCAGAGAAAAGATCATGCGGTGCGCCCTCACGCGCATCGAAATCGCGGTAGGTCTCATCCAGGATCAGCGCGAGGCCGCGCGAACGGGCCAGCTCGCAAAAGGCGCGCAAGGTCTCGGCCGGGTATTCGGCACCCGAGGGGTTGTTGGGGCTGACCAGCACAATGGCCCGGCTGCGGTCCGAAATCAGCCGCGCGGCCGCGCTGGCCTCGGGGATCATATCCGGGCCGCAATGCAGCGGCACCGCGCGGATGCCCTGCATGTCCAGCCACATCTTGTGGTTGAAGTACCAGGGCGTGGGCAGAATCACCTCATCCCCCGCGGCGGCCAGCGTCAGGATCGCTGCACAAAACGCCTGATTGCAGCCTTGGGTGATTGCAACCTGACCGGGCTGGATCGTGGCATGATAAGCACGCGACCATTCGCCCGCCACCGCCTCGCGCAGCTCGGCCCGGCCAAGGACGGGACCGTAAAGATGCGCGTCTGGCTGCTCCAGCGCCGCCTGAGCCATCGCCCGGCGCAGGGGCTCGGGCGGGGGTTCGACCGGGGCGGCCTGACTTAGATTGATCAAAGGCAGCCCGGCAGGCAGGCTAAGCCCCTCAAGCCAGCGCCGCGCCTCCATCACGGGCGGACGAAAGGTAGCGGCAAGGGCTGGGTTCAGGGGCAGCATGGGCTTATTCAGTCAGGTGCAGGGCATCGAAATCGGGCGGAAGGGACAGATCGAAACCCGATCCGGGCGCAGGCGCGGCGCGGTGTTGAGGCTCGGGATCTGAAATGGGTAGCTGTGAATCGGGATTGGCAGCAGCCTCAACCGTCGGCGGTTCGTCGGCGGGCTGGCCCGGGGCGGCAGGCGTATCGCTTGCCGGTGACGCATCGGTCGGGGGCGCGGGGACAAACAATGCCCTTTCGGGCGCACGGTCGAGGCCCGGCACCACAACCTGACCGGGCGGCGGCACGGGAATCGGCGCCTCGCCCGCCGGTTCAGGCAGGTCGATCGGATCGGGCTCGGGCAATGCGATCTCGGGCGCGGCGGGTGCCTCGGCCGGGGTATCGGGGCGCAGGCTGACCGGATCGGCAGCCGCAGGCGCGGTCTCGTCCGCCGGACGCCCGACCTGCGGCACGGCGGGCCGTGCAGCCTCGGCGGTCAGGGGCGCCGGGGCCTCGGGTTCCATATCGCTGGCGCGTGAAAATTCCGATCCAGCCGGGACGGACAACGCCTCGACTGCGGGGCCGGGATCGGCGGCTGCCTTGGGGCGCGGAGGTTGCGGCAAGGTCAGGGACAGCGCCGCCAGCCCCGCTGCGCAGACCAGCACGCCATGAACCAGACCTGACGCAAACCCTTTTGCCATGCCCCCGCCCAGTCCTTGCCCTACGCCGCCTTAATGCCAAGCTGCATATGCCCGGCAAGGTTTTTCTTGCCCCGCGGTCTTGACCGGCCGCAAGGCTTTGGACCATCTATAGCCGCAGACTTTCCGGGGTTCACCCCCCAATGCAAGGCGCCCGCCATGATCCTGCTCATCGACAATTACGACAGCTTTACCTGGAACCTTGTCCATTACATGGGCGAGGCCGGGGCCGAGGTCGTCGTCCGCCGCAACGACGTGCTGAGCGTGGACGAGGCGCTGACCATGGGGGCACAGGGAATCGTGATCTCGCCCGGGCCCTGCACCCCGTCGCAAGCAGGGATCATCGTACCGCTGATCCAGGCAGCAGCGGAAAAGGGCGTACCGCTTTTGGGTGTCTGCCTTGGTCATCAGGCCATCGGTGAGGCATTCGGCGGCAAAGTCGTGCGCGCCTGCCGCATCGTTCATGGCAAAACCGACGCCATCACGCATCAGGGCGTCGGCGTCTTTGCCGGGCTGCCTTCGCCACTGACCGCGACGCGCTATCACTCGCTCGCGGTCGAACCGGAAAGCCTGCCCGACTGCCTGAGCGTCACCGCCACCGCAGCGGATGGCACCATCATGGGACTGATGCACAAGACCCTGCCGGTCGAGGGCGTGCAGTTCCACCCCGAAAGCATCGCCTCGGAATACGGTCACGACATGATCCGCAATTTCCTGCGCCGCTGCCAGAATGTGGACGCCGCCGCATGAAGGCCGCACGCACCGACATCCGCCCGCTGATCGGCCTTGCCGCCACCCGCCCGCTGACCGGGGCCGAGGCCGAGGCCGCCTTTTCCGCGCTGTTCGAAGGTGCCGCCACCCCCGCCCAGATCGGCGGGCTGCTGATGGCGATGCGCGTGCGCGGCGAAACGGTCGAGGAAATGGCCGCCGCGACCCGCGCCATGCGCGCCCGCATGAACCGCATCGACGCCCCCGAAGGGGCTGTCGACATCGTCGGGACCGGCGGCGACGGTAAGGGCACGCTGAACATCTCGACCGCCACGGCCTTTGTCGTCGCAGGCGCAGGCGTACCGGTTGCCAAGCACGGTAATCGCAACCTGTCCTCAAAATCCGGCTCGGCGGACGCGCTGACCCATCTGGGACTGAATGTGATGTCCACCCCCGAGATTGCCGAGCATGCTTTGGCGACAACGGGGATCTGCTTCATGATGGCCCCGGTGCATCACCCGGCCATGCGCCATGTTGGTCCCGCACGGGCCGAACTGGGGACGCGGACGATCTTTAACCTGCTGGGGCCGATGACGAACCCCGGCCTTGTCAAACGTCAGCTTACCGGGACGTTCGATAAGGTCTGGAACCGTCCGATGGCTGAGACGCTGCGCACGCTTGGCTCGGAATGCGCATGGCTGGTGCATGGCGGCGACGGCACGGATGAAATCTCGATTGCTGCGCCGACCTGGGTTGCGCAGCTCAAGGACGGCGAGATCACCGAATTCGAGATCACGCCCGAGGACGCAGGCCTGCCGATCCACCCCTTTGAGGCGATTCTGGGCGGAGAGCCTGCCGAGAATGCCGCCGCACTGAGGGCGCTGCTTGATGGCGCTGCGGGGGCCTACCGCGATGCGGTATTGCTGAACGCCTCGGCTGCGCTGCTGATCGCGGGCAAGGCCGCCGATCTGCGGGAAGGGGTCGAGATCGCCCGCGACTCGATCGACAGCGGCAAGGCCAAGGCCAAGCTTGCCGCGCTGGCAGCCGAGGTCGGCGCCCCGCCCGAACCGCATGACTGAGGATATCGCCTCCCCCCGCGCATGGGCCGATCTGCCATTCTTTCGACAGGACTGGCCGGGTATCGCCGCCCGGCTGCGCGGCCATGACTGGCTGCCGGGTCCCGCGCGGGTCTTTGCGGCGCTTGAGCTGACGCCGCCTGAAAATGTGCGGGTGGTCATCCTGGGGCAAGACCCCTACCCCACGCCCGGCCATGCGAACGGGCTGGCCTTTTCGGTAACGCCGGAAACCGCGCTGCCACGCTCACTGAAAAACATCTATGCCGAGATGCGCGAGGATATCGGCGCAGCACCTGCAAACGGCGATCTGAGCCATTGGGCAAGAGCCGGGGTGCTGCTGCTCAACACCTCGCTTTCCGTGCCGCCCGGTCAGGCCGGGGCACATGCAAAATGGGGCTGGGACAGGCTGGCGCGTCAGGCCGTCGCCCGCGCGCAACAGGTCCGTCCCTTGGCCTTTATCCTTTGGGGCGGACATGCACAAAAGGCACTGGCCGGGCTGCCGCGCCCACAGGATCTGGTGATCGAAAGCACCCATCCCTCGCCCCTGTCGGCGCGGCGGGGCTTTTTCGGCTCGCGCCCCTTCAGCCAGGTGAACGACTGGCTGCAAGCCCAAGGCCAGCCCGGCATCGACTGGGCCCTTTCCGAAACCGCCGCTGCGGGGTAAAGCTGAACCATGGATATTCTTGACCGCATCAAGTCCTATAAGCTTGAAGAAATCGCAGCCGCCAAGGCCGCCCGGCCGCTGGCAGGGATTGAGGCCGCCGCCCGCGCCGCCGGCGCCCCCCGGGGGTTTGCCCGTGCGCTGAGTGAAAAGGCCGAGACCGGCCATGCGCTGATCGCCGAGATCAAGAAGGCCAGCCCCTCAAAGGGTCTGATCCGACCCGATTTCGACCCGCCAGCCCTGGCCCGCGCCTATCAGCAAGGTGGCGCGGCCTGCCTTTCGGTTCTGACCGACGCCCCCAGCTTTCAGGGCGCGCCGGAGTTTCTGACCGCCGCGCGCGCGGCCTGTGATCTGCCTGTGCTGCGCAAGGATTTCCTGTACGATACCTATCAGGTGGCCGAAGCCCGCGCCTGGGGGGCGGATTGTATCCTGATCATCATGGCCTCGGTCGATGATGCGCTGGCCGCTGAATTGCAGGACGCGGCCTTTCACTGGGGTATGGACGCGCTGATCGAGGTGCATGACCGCGCCGAACTCGACCGCGCGCTAAGGCTGAAATCCCCGCTGATCGGGGTGAACAACCGCAATCTCAAGACCTTTGAGGTCAGCCTGAACACGACGCTGGATCTGGCGCCGCATGTGCCCGCCGACCGTGATTTAGTGTGCGAAAGCGGGCTGTTCACGCCCGCCGACCTTGACCGTATGGCCGAGGCCGGGGTGCGCCGTTTCCTCATCGGCGAAAGCCTGATGCGGCAAGAGGACGTCACCGGCGCCACCCGCAACATCCTGGGCCTCGCGGCATGAGCCTGACCCATTTCGACGCTCAGGGACAGGCCCATATGGTCGATGTCTCGCAAAAGCCCGAAACAACGCGCGAGGCGGTGGCCGAGGGGGTGGTGCTGATGTCAGCCGGAACGCTGGCGCTGGCTCAGGGTGGCGCGGCCAAGGGCGATGTGATGGGCGTTGCGCGGCTTGCCGGGATCATGGGGGCCAAGCGCACCTCGGATCTGATCCCGCTTTGCCATCCGCTGCCGATTACCAAGGTCTCGGTCGATCTTGTGGCCGAACCCGCGCTGCCCGGCATCCGGGTCACCGCCACCGTCCGCACCACCGGCAAGACCGGCGTCGAGATGGAGGCGCTGACCGCTGTCTCGACCGCCTGTCTGACGGTTTATGACATGCTCAAGGCCGCGCAAAAGGACATGCGTATCGAAAGCATCCGCCTGCTCTCTAAAACAGGTGGCAAGTCCGGCGATTTTCGCGCGCCCTGAAAGGGGGAAACCATGATCAGCGTCGAAGAAGCCCGCGCCCGCGTTCTGGCCCTTGCCCGCCCGCCCGAACCTGAGCAGATTGCGCTGGAACATGCGCTTGGCCGCGCCATGATCGCGCCCGCCGTTGCGCGGCTGACGCAGCCCCCTTTTGATGCCGCAGCCATGGATGGATATGCGCTGCGTTCGGCCGACCTTCCCGGCCCGCTATCCGTGATCGGAACCGCCGCCGCTGGTCAGCCTTGGCAGGGTGAACCCGCGCCTGGGACCGCCATTCGCATCTTTACCGGCGCCCCGGTCCCGGCGGGTTATGACCGTGTTGTCATGCAGGAAATCGTTACCCGTGATGAGGACCAGATCACCGTCGCGGATGCCGGCCAGAACCTGAATATCCGTGCACGCGGAAACGACTTTGCCGAAGGTCACGAGTTCCAGCCCGCCCGCCCGCTGCGCCCGGCAGATCTGGCGTTGCTCGCTGCAATGAACGTGCCTCGTCTGACGGTCGCACGCCGCCCCCGCATCGCCGTATTGGCAGGTGGGGATGAGCTTGTGCGCCCCGGTTCTGACCCCGCGCCGGGCCAGATCATCAGTTCGAACGACATCGCCATCGCTGCATTGGCGCGCGAGGCGGGGGCCGAGCCAATCGTCCTGCCTCTTGCCCGCGACACCGAGGAAAGCCTGCGCGATCGCTTTGCCGAGGCCGAGGGCTGCGACCTGATCGTCACCATTGGCGGAGCCTCGGTCGGAGATCACGACCTGATCGCCAAGGTTGCAGCCGATCTTGGCATGGAACGCGCTTTTTATAAGCTTGCCATGCGGCCCGGCAAACCGCTGATGGCCGGGCGGATCGCCAATGCGGCCATGCTGGGTCTGCCCGGAAACCCCGTCTCTGCCGTGGTTTGCGCAAAACTCTTCATGCAGCCACTGATCCGCGCCATGCAGGGCCTGCCACCGGGCCCCGAGCCGCTGCAGGCGGTGCTGGGGCGCGATCTGCCCCCCGAAGGAAATCGTCAACACTACCTGCGGGCGCAGCTGTCGGCGGGCGACGGTATACCCGTGATCGAACCCTTTGCCGACCAGGATTCCGCGCGGCTGTGGGTACTCGCCCAGGCTGATGCGCTGCTGATCCGCCCCGCAGATGATCCCGCACGCAAGGCCGGAGAGCGGGTAAATTACCTGCCGCTCCAGCAGCGTTAACCGGCCATTTACCCGAATCGCCATAAAGATTGACGCAACACAGGACCTGCGCTAGAACATTCAATGAACATGGTGGCGCCGCAGCAGATCGGGGGCAAGGCATGCTGACAAAGAAACAGATCCAGCTTCTTGAATTCATTCAGGCGCGCATGGCCCGCGACGGGGTTCCACCCTCTTTTGACGAGATGAAGCTGGCGCTGGACCTGCGCTCCAAATCGGGGATCCACAGGCTTGTGACCGCGCTGGAGGAGCGTGGTTTCATCCGCCGCCTGCCCCATCGCGCGCGGGCACTGGAAATCGTCCGCCTGCCCGACAGCCTTAGCAAAGGCACGGGTTTTCAACCCCGTGTGATCGACGGATCGGCCCCCGGTCGGCCCGGCCCCCTGCCGCGCGGCGCGATGGATGTTGCGGCCTCGGCTGTTGAGCTGCCGGTGATGGGCCGCATCGCCGCCGGTGTTCCGATCGAGGCGATCTCGGAAATCTCACATCACATCGCCGTGCCGGGCTCAATGCTCGCAGGTCAGGATCGTCACTATGCGCTTGAAGTGCGCGGCGACTCGATGATCGAGGCCGGGATTAACGATGGCGATGTGGTGGTGATCCGTGAACAGGACATTGCCGATAATGGCGATATCGTGGTGGCGCTGATCGAAAGCCAGGAAGTGACGCTGAAGCGTTTCCGCCGCAAGGGCGGCATGATCGCGCTTGAGGCCGCGAACTCTGCTTATGAAACCCGCGTCCTGCCCGAAGACAAGGTACGCATCCAGGGCCGCCTCGTCGGGTTGATCCGCAGCTACTAGGCTCAGGGCCAAAGGGCTCTGTTTCCTGTTCAATTGCGCGGCACGAATGGCCGGGTGGCGTTGCGGGTTTCGACCGGCTGGGGTAACCATGGCCCAAAGGCGACAGGTCAAGGACAATCCATGCGCGCTCTGACACTTCACATCCTCGCTCTGGTCATGATGCTAGCTCTGCCGGCGCGGGCTTTCGACACCAATGCCCGCGCGGCCTGGGTCTATGATGTGGCGACCGGCACCGTGTTGATGGAAAAGAATGCCGATGAGGCCCTGCCCCCGGCCTCGATGTCCAAGCTGATGACCATCTATATGCTGTTCGAGGCCCTGCATGAGGGTCGGGTACAGCTTGATACCCGCCTGCCCGTCTCGACCAAGGCCCGGCAGATGCAGGGTTCGACCATGTTCCTGAACGAACAGGACCGCCCCACGGTCGAAGAGCTGATCAAGGGCATCATCGTGCTTTCCGGCAATGATGCCTGCGTTGTGGTGGCCGAGGGGCTTGCCGGCACCGAAGAAGCTTTTGCCCGTCAGATGACCGAACGCGGCCGGCAGTTGGGGCTGACCCAATCGACCTTTGCCAATGCCTCGGGCTGGCCCGATCCCCGTCACCGCATGTCCGCACATGATCTGGGTATTCTGGCACAGCACCTGATCAGCGACTTCCCCGAGCTTTACAGGAATTTTGCCATCGAGGAATTCCGCTTTGACAATCGCGCCCCGGCAAACCGCTTTAACCGCAACCCGCTGCTCAAGCTTGGCATCGGCGCGGACGGGCTGAAAACCGGCCATACCCAAGAGGCGGGCTATGGCCTTGTCGGCTCGGCGGTTCAGGGCGACCGCCGCGTGATTTTTGTGATCACGGGCCTTCCCAGCGAAAAGGCCCGCGCCGAAGAGGCCGAGCGTATCGTCAACTGGGCCTATCGCCAGTTCACCATGAAAACCATCGTCCCCAAGGGTGAGATTGTTGCCCAAGCTCCGGTCTGGCTTGGCAGCAAAAGCAGGGTTGGCCTGACCACCGCCGATGGCGTCAAGGTGCTGATCCCGGCCGGCTCGCAATCCGGCGTCACCGCCGAAGCAGTGTTTCGTGGCCCCATCGAGGCACCGATCACCCAGGGTGACCGCTTGGGTGAGCTGGTCGTGACCATCCCCGGCGCCGGGCAGTCGCGTTTGCCGCTTTTGGCCGCAAGCGATGTCGCCCGCACCGGGGTCCTGGGCCGGATGCAGGGCGCCGCCATGCGTCTGGGCGAAAAAGCTTATAAAGCCGTGCGGAACTGAGGCCGCTCCCCAAGCATGTTCATCAGTTTCGAGGGCATAGACGGATCAGGGAAATCGACGCAGGCGCGGCGGCTTGCCCAGACTTTGGCGGCGCGCGCCACCGAGGTGGTGTTGACCCGCGAACCCGGTGGCAGTGAGGGCGCCGAGGAAATCCGCCGTCTGCTGGTCGAGGGCCGCGGCGAACGCTGGTCCCCTGAAACCGAGCTTTTGCTCTTTACCGCCGCACGCCGAGACCATGTGGAACGGCTGATCCGCCCGGCGCGCGCCCGCGGCGCTTGGGTTATTACCGACCGCTTTGCCGATTCCACCCGTGTCTATCAGGGACTCGTGCGGGCCGATCTGCGCCAACTTGTCGAAGAGCTGCACCGGCTGACCATCGGCATCGAGCCAGACCTGACTTTTATCATCGACATCGACCCCGAGGTTTCCTTGACACGTGGGCAAGCGCGCGGCGGCCCCGAGGACCGGTTTGAAACCTTTGGCCTGACCTTTCAGAAAAAGCTGCGAGAGGGTTTCCTGACCCTTGCCGCCGAGGCGCCCGAACGTATCCGCGTCATAGATGGCAGCGGCAGCGAGGATGAGGTTGCCACCCGCGTTCTTGCGGCACTGACATGAGCAGACCCGCCGCCAGCGACGAAGCGCTTCCCGAACCGGATCGCGTACCCGGCGCACCCCACCCGCGTGAGGCCACCCGCGTCATTGGGCAGGATGCTGCGATTGCCGACTTCATCGCCGCTGCCCGGGCCCAACGGCTGCATCATGCCTGGCTGATCTCAGGCCCCAGGGGAACGGGCAAAGCCACCCTTGCCTGGAATGTCGCCAAATGGTTGCTGAGCGGCGCTGACACCCCGGACCTGTCCACCCACCCCGAGGACCCGATTATCCGGCGCATCCGCGCCCTATCCGAGCCGCGCCTGCTTCTTGTCCGCCGCCCGGTTGATGAGAAAACCCAGCGCCTGCGGGCAGAAATCACCGTGGATGAGATCCGCCGTTTGCAGAGCTTTTTCCACCTGAGCGCGGCCGAAGGCGGCCATCGCGTCGCCATCATCGATGCGGCGGATGAGATGAATCAGGCCGCAGCCAATGCGCTGTTAAAGCTGCTGGAAGAGCCGCCGCAGGATTCGACCCTGCTGCTTATCGCGCATCAGCCGGCGCGGCTTTTGCCGACCATCCGCTCACGTTGCCGCGAACTGCGGCTGCATCCGCTCAACCCCGAGGATATGGGGCAGGTTTTACAGGATCTGGGCCTTGACCACGACGCGGCACAGCTGTCGGCCCTGTCAGGCGGTTCGATTGGCGAGGCGCTGCGGCTGGCGGGTCAAGATGGGCTAGAGGTCTATCAGCGCATCGTCGGACTTTTTGCTGATTACCCGCGCATGGACCGCCGCGCTGCCGCAGCGCTTGCCGAACTGGCAGCAGGCCGCGCGGGGGCCGAGGGCGATCCCTTTGATCTGGTGGTCACCCTGCTTGACCGTTTCCTGACCCGGGCGGCACGAGCTGGCCTGCTGGGCGCACCTCTGCCCGAGGCAGCCAAGGGTGAGACCGAGGTCCTGCGCCGCATCTCGCCCGATCCTGTGGCGGCCCGGCTTTGGGCGGGCGCACAGGCCGAACTCTCTGCCCGCGCCCGGGCCGGCAGGTCGGTCAACCTTGACCCTTCCGCGCTGGTGTTGGATATGCTGATCGGGCTTGCCAACCAGCCCGCCGTCTGACGGAATCTGCCATGTCCGAACCTGACCTTCCCCTCCTGGTGGACAGCCATTGCCACCTGGATTTCCCCGACTTTGACGGCGAACAGGCCGATCTGATTGCACGCGCCCAGGCCGCTGGCGTGATCCGCATGGTCACGATCTGCACCCGGATGTACAAAGAGCCGGCCGTGCGCGCCATCGCCGAGGCCTATCCCGGCGTATTTTACGCAGCCGGCATCCACCCGATGTATGCCGCCGAAGAGCCGCTGGTCACGGTTGATGAACTGGTGGCGCTTTCCGCACATCCGAAATTCGTCGGCATTGGCGAGACTGGACTGGATTATCACTATACCGCCGACAGCGCCGCCGTTCAGGCTGAAAGCCTGCGCATCCACATCGAGGCTGCACGCCGTACCGGCCTGCCACTGATCATCCACTCGCGTGATGCCGATGAAGATATGGCACGCATCCTGACCGAAGAGTACCGTACCGGCGCGTTTACCGGCGTCATGCATTGCTATACCAGCGGGCCGGAACTGGCCCGTGCGGCGCTGGAGATCGGCTTTTACCTGTCCATGTCAGGGATCGCGGCTTTTCCGCGCTCGACCGGGATCCGCGAGATTTTCGCCGCCGCGCCTCAGGACCGTATCCTGGTTGAGACTGACGCGCCTTACCTCGCCCCCCCACCCTATCGCGGCAAGCGCAATGAGCCGGCCTATGTCGTCCACACCGCAAAGGTCGGGGCCGACCTTCTGGGCATGACCGAGGCAGAGTTCGCACGCCTTACCTCACAGAACTTCGAGCGGCTGTTCAGCAAGGCCGTGGCATGATCCGGGCCACGATCCTTGGCTGCGGTTCCTCGGGCGGGGTGCCGCGGCTGGGCAATCGCTGGGGCGAGTGCAACCCGGATAATCCGCGCAACCGGCGGCGGCGCTGCTCGCTGCTGGTCGAGCGTGTTGGCCAGGACGGCGCCACCCGGCTGTTGATCGACACGGGCCCCGATCTGGTGCCGCAACTGCTTGATGCCGGCGTGGCCGAGCTTGACGCCGTCGCCTATACCCACGCCCATGCCGATCATACCCATGGGATCGACGACCTGCGTCAGATCGTATTTAACATCGGCAGTCGCTTGCCGGTCTGGGCGGATGCACAGACGACCGAGGCTTTGAAAACCCGGTTTGGTTATGCGTTCGAGACGCCTTTGGGATCCTCTTATCCGCCGATCTGCGACCTTTACCCGATCCGCGGCCCCTTTGCCGTCCAAGGCGCTGGCGGCCCGATTGAGGTCACGCCTTTTACGGTCAATCACGGTGATATCGACGCGCTTGGCTTTCGTATCGGCGGCAACGGACAAAGCCTTATCTATCTGCCCGATGTGCTGTCGATCCCCGAAGAGGCCTGGTCGGTCATCAAGGGGTGCGAGGTCTTTATCTGCGATGCGCTGCGCCGCACGCCGCATCCAAGCCATGCCCATCTGGCGCTGACGCTGGAATGGCTGGCCCGTTCGGGCTGTGTGCAAGGTGTGGTGACCAATATGCACATCGACCTGGATTATGACGCGGTCATGGCCGAGACCCCTGATAACGTGGTCCCCGCTTATGATGGGATGCAGATCGAACTGACATGACCGCGCTTTTCGACGTCATCCTGCCGGTCTTTCTGGTCGTCGGCTTTGGCTATCTGGTCTGCTGGCGCAAATGGCTGACCGAGGTGGCGGTCGATGGCGTGATGCGCTTTGCCCAGAACTTTGCCCTGCCGGTGCTGCTGTTTTCAGCCATCGCCAGGCTGGATCTGGGGGCGAATTACAACCCGCTGCTGCTTTTGGCTTTTTACTGTGGCGCGATCCTGTCCTTTCTGCTGGGCGTTGCGCTGGCGCGCTATTGGCTGAAGCGCCCGGTCGAGGACGCCATCGCCATCGGCTTTGTCTGCCTGTTTTCAAACTCGCTGCTGCTTGGCGTGCCGATCACCGAGCGCGCCTATGGGGCCGAGGCGCTGGTGGGCAACTTTACCATCATCTCGATCCATTCGCCGCTGCTTTACACGTTTGGCATCACGGCGATGGAGTTCGCCCGTGCACAGGGCCAGAACCTGCCTCTGGGCCGGGTGGCGCTACGCGCACTGTCGGGGGTTTTGCACACGCCTTTGGTGATCGGCATTCTGTGCGGCTTTGCCATGAACCTGATGGGCCTTGCCGGACTGGTCATGCCCGACGGTTTCTGGGCCGCGGTCACGATGATGTCCAGTGCCGCCCTGCCCGCCGCCCTCTTTGGACTGGGGGGTATTCTTTACCGCTACCGCCCCGAAGGCGAGATGCGGGCGATTGCGCTGTGCTGCTTTGGCTCACTCCTGTTGCACCCGGCAGTGACTTTTGGACTGGGCAAGCTCTTTGCCCTCAGCATCGCCGAGATGCGTTCGGCCGTCGTTACCGCAGCAATGCCGCCCGGGGTCAACGCCTATCTTTTTGCTGCGCTTTACGGGGTGGCGAAACGCGTGTCAGCCTCGGCGGTGCTGGTAGCGACGGGGTTGTCGATCCTGACTGTGTGGTTCTGGCTGGGCGCCCTGCCCTGATATGAAAACGCCGCCCCTTGGGGCGGCGCTTATCTTTACCGCGGGGTCAGACCGCGCAGCCGCTCGGACCGGCGTCGCAACAGCTCGACCGTGGTCAATAGCGCGATCGAAAAAATCACCAGCAGCGTTGCTACCGCAAGGATCGCAGGCGAAATCTGTTCGCGAATACCGTTCCACATCTGGCGCGGGATGGTCTGCTGATCCGGACCAGCGATGAACAGGACCGCCACAACCTCGTCAAACGAGGTGACAAAGGCAAATAGTGCCCCCGAGATCACGCCCGGCAGGATAAGCGGCATGGTGATGCGAAAGAACGTCGTACGCGGGTTGGCGCCAAGACTTGCCGCCGCACGGTTCAGCGACTGGTCAAAACCGATCAGCGTCGCGGTCACGGTAATGATGACAAAGGGAATCCCCAGCGTCGCATGGGCCAGGATCACGCCCAGATATGTCCCGGCCAGCCGTCCGCATTCCGGGTTCAGTCCAAGCCAGCTCAGAGGTTCGCAGGGGTTCGAGTAAAAGAAGAACATCCCCGTCGCGGTAATGATGATCGGCACGATCATGGGCGAGATCAGGATCGCCATGATCGCACGCCGCCAGGGCATCTCGGGCCGTGACAGACCCAGCGCGGCCAGCGTCCCCAGGACAGTGGCGATCAGCGTCGAGAATACGCCGATGATGATCGAGCTTTTCGCCGCATTCACCCATTTGGCATTGTGCCAGGCATCCGCCCACCAGCTGAGGTCGCGCGGCGCATCGGGTCGCGCCATGCCAAAGGTCAAGAGGCTGTCATACCAGCGCAGCGAATAGCCGTCGGGGTCAAAGGACAACATCTTGTCAGTAAAGGTGAAATAGGGCTCGGCGTTGAACGATAGCGGGATCACCACCACGATCGGCGCGATCAGAAAGAAAAAGATCGCCGCGCAGATCACCAGATATGCGTAATGCCAGATTTTTTCCAGCGGAGAGGCATAGGTAGGAAGAGCCATCGCGATCACCCAAGCTTCAGATTGTCGATGCCGACAAGACGGTCATAGACCCAGTAAAGCACCAGCACTCCGGCCAGCAGCAGCGCGGCAAGGGCCGCAGCCATCGACCAGTTCAGCGTCTGCGTCATATGCATGGCGATCATGTTCGAGATCAGCTGACCCGACGATCCGCCAACCAGCGCCGGCGTGATGTAATAGCCGACCGCAAGGATAAAGACGAGCAACGCCCCCGCCCCCAGCCCCGGCAGGGTCTGCGGGAAATAGATCCGGCGGAATGCAGTCCAGCTGGTTGCACCAAGGCTGCGGGCCGCGCGGACGTAAGAGGGGTTGATGGTCCGCATCACCGAATAAAGCGGCAGGATCATGAAGGGCAGCAGGATATGCGTCATCGCAATAATGGTGCCCGTCTGGTTAAAGATCATCTGTAGCCGCTGGCTGTTGCCGATCACCCCCAGCCAGACAAGGACATCATTGACCACGCCTTGCTGCTGCAACAGCACCATCCACGCGGTCGTCCGGACCAGCAGCGAGGTCCAGAAGGGCAAAAGCACCAGGATCATCAGCAGGTTTGATCTGCGCATCGGCAGGGTGGCCAGCAGATGCGCGATCGGAAAGCCCAGCAGGAAGGTCATGAAGGTGATGACCAGCGACAGCCAAAAGGTGCGCATGAACAGTTTGACATAGATCTGCTGTTGCGCCGGAGCCGAGACGATATCGCCCTGTTCGTCACGGGTGCGGTCTACCGCCGCCAGATAGAAATTCGAGGTATAGGGCGAGGATGCCTCGCGCATCACTGACCATAGTTTCGGATCGCCCCATTTCTGGTCCATCTCAAGGATGGCCTCTTTGTAGGGCGGCTCGATACCCGAACGGGCCTTGCGCCCTGCCGAGGTGAACAGCGAACGCGTGCCGGGCATATCATAGTTGATACGGGTGCCGACCACGCCGATGGTACGCGCCTTGGCCGCCGCCTGCAGATCCCCTGCCAGCGCCGCCCAAGCCGCATCGTCAGGCTCGGTGCCGCGCGGGTTTTCGTGAAACCACGCGCTGAGACTGGGCATATTGGCCGAAAAGCCGTCATTCTTGACCGAACGTTGCAACATCTGCCCAATCGGCACCACAAAGGTGATCAGAATGAACAGCAAAAGCGGCAGAACAAGCAGAAAGGCCCGCCGGCGTGCGCGCCGTGAACTGCGCACAAGCGCCTGTTTCAGCGGTCGACCGTCTGCGGTCCTTAAGGTGCCGCCTTCGTCAGGGCCGGCGGCCTCGGTCACGATGGCGGCATGGGGGTCAAGGGCTTTGGCCATCTCAATCCTTCGTCAGGCGTTCCTTGGTCTTGGACTGCGGCCCGGACCAGCCGGGCCGCAGAAAGCGATGCGATCAGTTGGCGGCAAGCCAGCTGTTGAACCTTTCGGTCAGTTCGGCACCATGATCGGCCCAGAACTCCGGGTCGTCCATGACGGCGGTCTTCATATGCTCTTCGTTGGTCGGCATATGCGGACCCATCTCGGTCTTGCCATCCTCATACAGACCGACCAGTGCCGCCGAGCTTTTGCGCGACGGCCCATAGGCAATGTATTTCGCCTGATTGGCGAGCTGTTCGGTCGAGGTGGCGAATTTCAGATATTCCAGCGCCGCCTCGGGGTTGGGTGAGCCCTTGGGAATGGCGAACATGTCCATATCCATGTATTGCCCGTCCCAGATGATCTCGAAGGGCTTGCCCTCGCCCACCATGGCGTCAAAGAAGCGGCCGTTATAGCCAGTGGTCATCACCACCTCGCCATCGGCCAAAAGCTGGACCGGCTGGGCGCCTGCCTCCCACCAGACCACATCTTTTTTGATGGTGTCGAGCTTGGCAAAGGCACGATCCACGCCCTCGGGCGTGCCAAGCGCCTCATATATCTGGTCGGGGGCGACGCCGTCAGCGATCAGCGCCAGATAAAGCGTGCGCTTGGGGTTCTTGGGCAGGCCGCGTTTGCCGGGGAATTTCGCGGTGTCAAAGAAATCCGCTGCCGTCGAGGGCTTTTCACCGCTGAACTTGGTAGTGTCAAAGGCGATAGGCGTGCCCCAAAAGATGTTGGCCACCGCACATTCGCGCAACGCGCCGGGGATAAAGTCCTGTTCGGCCGGGGTGCCATCGGGCGCGGGCGGCAGCGTGGCGGGGTCAATCTCGACCAGCGCGCCTTCGTCGCACAGGCGGATCGCGTCCGAAACCTCGATGTCAAAGACGTCGCCGGTGACATTTCCGGCCTCGACCTGGGCCTTGAGCGGCGTCGCGGGGTTGTCGGCAGCCATCATGTTTACCTTGATGCCGGTCTTTTCGGCAAAGGGCATGTTATAGGCCTGGACCTGCGACTTTTCATAAGCTCCGCCCCAGGACACGACGTTGACTTCCTGGTTCTGAGCCTGAGCCGCAAGACCCAGGCCACAAAGGGCCGTGGTCAGGATCAATCTGGTTCTCATGTTCTACTCCCGTTGGTTTTGCGGCTCTTGTGGCCGTTCTTGCGCCCGTTTCGGGCTTTTGGATGACCACGGCGAGAAACCCGCCGC
The DNA here is from genome assembly GCF_000185925.1 of Paracoccus sp. TRP. Lineage (NCBI taxonomy): Bacteria > Pseudomonadati > Pseudomonadota > Alphaproteobacteria > Rhodobacterales > Paracoccaceae > Paracoccus > Paracoccus sp. TRP. The sequence goes on from NZ_AEPN01000003.1 coordinate 25,725, forward strand.
GGCCGGCGATCAAAGGGGCGTCAGTTCGCCGCAAGCCAGGCGTTGAAACGCTCTTGCAGTTCGGCGTCGTGATCGACCCAGAAATCAAGATTCGAGGCCAGCGCCTCGGTCATGTTGTCAGCAAAGGTCGGCAGGTTCGGCCCCATCGGAACGTCGGTACCTTCGATATTGCCGACCAGCGCAGCGGCCGATTTGCGCGGCGGACCGTAGCTGATGAACTCGGCCGCACGGGCCTGCTGTTCAGGCGCGGTCGAGAAGGCGATGAATTCCTTGGCCGCCTCGATATTCGGGGCGCCTTTCGGCACGACCCAGCCCTCCATCTCATAGATCTGGCCGTTCCAGACGATCTTGAAGGGTTTGCCCTCTTTCTGTGCAGCGTCAAAGATCCGGCCGTTGAAAGCAAAGGCCATCGTCACCTCGCCATCCGCCAAAAGCTGCGGAGGCTGGGCGCCGGCTTCCCACCAGATCACGTCGTTCTTGATGGTTTCCAGCTTGGCAAAGGCACGGTCCACGCCTTCGGGGGTGCCAAGCACCTCATAGACCTGATCGGGGGCGACGCCATCGGCCATCAGCGCAAGCTCAAGGTTGAACTTGGCACCCTTGCGCATGGTGCGCTTGCCGGGGAACTTGGCCGTGTCAAAGAAATCGGCAGGGCCAGCCGGTTTCGCGTCCGAGAACTTGCTGTCGTCATAGGCCAGGATCATCGAATAGACGTCCGTGCCGACGAAACAGTCGGTGATCGCGCCTTCGATAAAGTCATCGGCAGCGGCAGTGCCATCGCCCGCCGCGGTCAGGATCGATGAATCGATCTCTTCCAGCAGGCCCTCGTCGCACAGGCGCACGGCATCGGCATATTCGACCGAGGCGACGTCGATGGTGACGTTACCAGCCTCGACCTGGCCCTTGATGGGCGTGGCAGGGTTGTCCGCGTCCGAAACCGCGACCTTGATGCCGGTCTTGGCCTCGAAGGGCTTCACGTAAGCCTGGACATGGCTGTTGCCATAAGCTCCACCCCAGGACAGCAGGTTCAGCTGCTTGTCCTGCGCCTGAGCAGAGGCAGCGACGGCGATCAGCGCAGAAGTCAGTATCAACGTGCGTTTCATCATAACTCCGTGGTTCCTTGCTGGATGCACACTCAGACCGGATCGAGGGCGCGGGCGTCTTCGGGATGCCAGCCGATCCGGATCGTCTGGCCGGGTGTCAGCTTCACCTGGCCAAGGGTATTGCGGTATTTCATGACGAAATCGTCCTGCCCCGCCACCTTGAGGCGCGCGCGCAGGATGTCGCCCATATAGATCACGTCCACGACATGCGCCTCAAGCGTATGGGCACCGGCGGGCATCAGCTCGGGCTTGAATTCGACCCGTTCCGGGCGGATCGAAACGGTGGTCTCTTGCCCGGTCTCGCGGATGTTGACGGCGGTGGCGTCGATCAGGTCGCCATTGCCCAGCCGCACCAGCGCCTTATCGTCCTGAAGCTGCTCAATCTTGCCGCGCAGCGCATTGTTTTCGCCGATAAAACCGGCGACAAAGCTGTTTTCGGGCTGCTCATAAAGCACGGCGGGCGGGGCAAGCTGCTGGATACGGCCGTCGTTAAAGACCGCGATACGGTCCGACATGGTCAGCGCCTCGCCCTGATCATGGGTGACATAGACCACCGTAATGCCCAGACGGTCATGCAGTGCCTTGATCTCGAACTGCATATGCTCGCGCAGCTGCTTGTCGAGCGCACCGAGCGGTTCGTCCATAAGCACCAGCTTGGGGTCAAAGACCAGCGCCCGCGCCAGGGCGATACGCTGCTGCTGCCCGCCTGAAAGCTGGGCCGGGCGACGGTTCTTGAACTGGCCCATCTGAACCATGTCGAGGGCGCGGGCGATGCGCGATTCGCGCTCGCTCTTGGTCATGCCGCGCACTTCCAGCGGAAAGGACAGATTCTCTCCCACCGTCATGTGGGGGAAAAGCGCGTAGTTCTGAAACACCATGCCGATGCCACGCTTATGCGGGGGCACATCGTTGATATTTTTGCCATCAAGCCGGATTTCGCCATGCGTCGCCGTCTCAAAGCCAGCCAGCATCATCAGACAGGTGGTCTTGCCCGAACCCGAGGGGCCGAGCATCGTCAGGAACTCGCCCTTGCCGATGGTCAGGTTCAGATCCTTTACGACAAGTGTTTGACCATCATAGCTTTTTTGGACGTGGTCAAAAACGACGAATGCGTCGTTGCCGGGCTGCGCAGTCACCATGCGGGCTCCCTGTTCCCTTGCTTGTTCGTTCTGTTTCCTGACACTAATCGGCGGCCCTCGCAGAATGCAACCGACTTGTAGATAAGGGATGGGGGCGGCATACCCCGTCCGGGCCGCGCCCCGCGCCGCTGCCCGTTTGCCTGGCATGTGCCTCTTTTCAGCAAAACCGCAGCTTCGCTATGGCAACCGGCGTGGGCATATCTTGACTGTCCAAGCCGTTACGGGGCGAAGAAAATCCCCCGCCAGCAGCCATCGAAAACAAAAAAGGCGCATCCCCGTCATGCCCTGCCTGGCATGCGCTTGGGATGCGCCGACACTCGTTTATCACTCGGCAGCCACCCGCGGGAATCGGGAAAATGCTGATGGCGCAAGCCGGTACCAACCCGCCTTGCCGCGCGATTTTTCAGACCGCCAGAAAGCCGCCATCCACGGGCAGCACCGCGCCCGACACCATGCTGCTGTCCGAGGACAGCAGCAGCGCGATGGCCTGCGCGACCTCTTCGGCCTCGGCAAAGCGGTTCAGCGAGTGACGCACCATCATCGGCTGGCTTTTCGCCGGGTCCGACCAGGCCTCAGCCGCCAGTTCGGTCAGGGTGATGGTCGGCGCAACCGCATTCACGCGGATGCCATGCGGTCCCAGTTCCTTGGCCAGCACACGGGTCGCCCCCTCAAGCCCGGCCTTCGAGGCTGCATAACACAAGTGGTCCTGAAAACCGCGATGACCAGCGATCGAGGTGATATTGACGATTGCGCCACCTCCACCCGCAGCAACCCGGGCGCGGGCGAATTCCTGACAGCAGATCAGCGCCGCGCGCAGGTTGATGCCCAAAACCGCCTCATATCCGGCCTCGGTCATGTCGAGCACGCTTTCCAGCACGTTGATACCGGCGCTGTTGATCAGATAGTCGGCGGTCCCGGCCTCGGCCATCGCGGCACGTGCAGCGGCCGGATCGGCCAGATCGACGCGGATGCCATGCGCACCGAATTCATCGCGCAGGCTGTCGAGATCGGATTGGGTCCGGCTTAACGCCACGACCTTGGCCCCACGCTGGGCCATGAGCTGGGCGCAGGCGCGGCCGATGCCCTTGCCCGCACCGGTGATGATGACGGTCTTGCCCGAGAATTGCATGTTTCCTCACATATTCAGTTGGATGGCAGGGCCGCCATCGACGAGCGGATCTGCCGCGCCACGGATTGCAGCGCCAGAAAGGCGGCATAGCGCGCCTCTTGCCGCGCGCGGGTGGCCGGGTCAGGAACGCAGCGCGTGGCGACACGCGACATGGCAGGCATTGCGGTATGCAGATCGGGGTAGACACCCGCCGCCACCGCCCCAAGCATGGCCGAGCCAAGCAGCACCGGCTCGGCGCATTCGGTCACCTCGACCGGCAGCATGGTCGCATCAGCCAGAAGCTGCCGCGTCAATGGATGCGCACCCGCACCACCGCTGACGCTGATCGTTTCGACCGGCGCGCCATGGGCGGCCTGGGTCTCGATGATCTGGCGCAATCCGTAGCCAAGGCCGCAAATGCCGGCGACGTAAAGCGCGGCCAGCGAATCCGGGCCGGTCTCCATCCCCTGCCCCATAATGACGGCGCGGGCATGGGGGTCAGCAAAGGGCGCACGGTTGCCCAGGAACTCGGGTACAACATGCAGCTCATCGGCAAGGCGCACCGCGTCGGCGGCCGAGCCCGCAAGTTCAAGCGCCCGGTCCGCCAGCCACTGCGGCAAGGACTTGCCCGCCGCCTCGGCCAGCGCAGACGCCTCACCCGTGGCCGGATGCAATTGCACCAGCTGGTCGATGGCGGCACCGGCGGCAGATTGCCCACCTTCGTTCAGCCACATGCCGGGCACCATGGCCGAGTAATAGGGTCCCCAGACCCCCGGCACAAAGGCCGGCTCTCGCGTCGTCGTCATGGTGCAGGATGAGGTACCAAAGACATAGCCAAGGCATGTCGTCGCATCCCCCCCGGCGGCAACCGTGCCGACCCCTCCGGCATGGGCGTCGATAAGCCCTGCCGCCACCGCGGTCCCCGGGCGCAGCCCCATGGCGCTTGCAGCGGCCTTGGTCAGACCGTGACCAAGCGGGGTGCCCGGGTCGACGACACGCGCCCCGATACGGGCAAATCCCTGTTCCGCCAGATCCTCAAGTCCGATCTGGCGGAAATAATCCGCGTCCCAGCGACCCTCGTGGGCAAGATAGGTCCATTTGCAGGTCACCGTGCAGGCCGAACGCTCAAGCGCGCCGGTCGCTTTCCAGGTCAGAAAATCGGTAAGATCAAAGAAATGCGCCGCAGCGGCATATACCTCGGGACGGTTCTCGCGCAGCCACAAAAGCTTGGGCGTCTCCATCTCGGGCGAGATGCGGGTGCCGACATATTTCAGCACCTCATGGCCCTGGGCGTTGATACGCTCGGCCTGTTCGACGGCGCGATGGTCCATCCAGACGATGATGTCACGCTCAGGGTGGACGGGATCGCCGACGGGCAGCGTCGCCTCACCATCACCCCGCACGACCAGAGAGCAGGTGGCATCGAAACCGATGCCCGTGACCTGCGCCGGGTCGATCCCGGCACGGGTCACGCTTTCCCGGACAGAGTCGCAGACCGCGCGCCAGACCTGCTCGCTGGACTGTTCGGCGATGATACCGCGTTCGCGGTGCATCTCGATCTGGCGGCGGGCTGTGGCGATCAGATTGCCCTTGCGGTCAAACACACCAGCCCGCGCCGATCCTGTGCCGACGTCGATACCGATCAGATACTGGTCCATGATGCCTCCCCTGTTCCGGGTCCTGCGGGTCAGACGCGATCAAAGTTGGTGGGCAGCACCAGCATGTCGCGGATGGTCACGGTGCGTTTGCGGGTCAGCATGTATTCGACCGCATCGGCGACCTCTTCGGGGTCGATCAGACTGCCCGTCTCTTTGGCCTTGCGCAGGTTTTCCTCGGGCCAGTCGGCAAGCAGCGCCGAAACCACCGGCCCGGGCGAGACCTGCATGACCCGCACACCATGCGGGATCATCTGGCGCCGCATGCCCTGCACAAAGCTGGTGATCGCCCATTTCGAGCCGGAATAGACCGGCTCCCACCAGGTCGGGAAATGGCCTGCGATCGAGCAGGTGACGACGATATCGCCGGTCTTGCGCTGGGTCATATGCGGCACCACGGCGTGAACGTTCTTCATCACCGCATTGACGTTGAGGTTCAGCATACGGTCGATCGCCTCGGGCGTCGTCTCGGTCAGATCGCCGCCGATATAGGTCCCGGCGTTGCAGTAAAGGATGTCGATGTGTCCGACCTTTGCCAGAATCTCGGGGATCATGGCATTGCAGCTTTTCTCATCAATCAGGTTCGTGACCTGAGTGATGACCCGGTCGCCCAGTTTGGAAGCGAGCTCGTTCAGCGCCGCCTCGTTCCAGTCCACCATGACCACGGTGGCGCCCCGGTCCAGCAGGCGCTGAGTGGTGGCAAGGCCGATCCCCGAAGCTGCGCCAGTGATGACGGCAATTTTCCCGTCCAGAGATTCAGACATTCCGTTCTCCTGTCTTATCAATTCGTTGGGCGTGGCTCAGCGCCATTCGCGCCCGATATAGATGGCCAGCAGGATGATCGCGCCCTTAATGACATCCTGCAGATAGGGGTTGATGCCCATAAGGTTCAGACCGTTGTTCAGGATGCCAAGCAGCACCGCCCCGATCAGCGTGCCAAGGATCAGCCCGCGCCCGCCCGCAATCGCGGTGCCGCCCAGAACCACGGCAGCGATGGCGTCCAGTTCGAACCCCACGCCTGCGTTGGGCTGGCCGCTCATCAGACGGCCGGTCAGGATCACCGCGGCCAGCGCCGAAGTCAGGCCCGAGATGCCATAGACCGCCAGCTTGACGCGCTGGGTCTTGACGCCCGAAAGCCGCGCCGCGTTCTCGTTCCCGCCAAGGGCATAGACGTGGCGGCCAAAGGCGGTCCGCTGCAAAAGCACCCAAGCGACGGCATAAATCGCCACCATGATCACAACCGGCACCGGGATGATGCCGATGCGGCCAACGCCGAACCACGAAATCCAGCTGGGGATACCACTGATCGGATAGCCGCCCGAGTAGATCAGGCCAAGGCCGCGCGCCATGCCCATGGTGGCAAGGGTCACGATGATCGCCGGCATCCGGCCCCATGCGACCAGCACCCCGTTGGCCAGCCCGATGCCAAGGCCGATCAGCAGCCCCAGCGCCAGCGCCGCAGCGGCGGGGACACCCATGTTCACCATCATCCCCGCGCTCAGCGTGCCGACCAGCGCCATGACCGCGCCGACCGACAGGTCGATCCCGCCGGTCAGGATCACAAAGGTCATGCCGACTGCAAGGATGCCGACCACCGACACCTGCCGCAGCACGTTGAGGATGTTGTTGAGGGTAAAGAAGTTGTCGCTGGCCAGCCCCATCAGGATCGAGACGACGATCAGCCCGATCAGCGGCAGCGCCAGAGGCGATTGCAGCAGGCGGCCAAGCGTCAGGCCGCCGGTTTTGCCGGCCGCGCCGGTGCTTGCGTCATGCGACATGTTCAACTCTCCCGGTCGTAGCATGGGTCATGATGGTTTCGGATTCGATCTGGTCGCCCTCGACCGTGGCGACGAGCCCGCCCGAGCGGAACACGCAGACCCGGTCGGACATGCCGATCACTTCGGGCAGTTCGGATGAGATCATGATGATCGAGCCGCCCTTTTGGGTGAATTCGCGCATCAGGGCATAGATCTCGGCCTTGGCGCCGACGTCGATACCGCGCGTCGGCTCGTCAAAGATCAAAACCTGCATGTCGTGGTTCAGCCAGCGGGCAATGACGACCTTTTGCTGGTTCCCGCCCGACAGCGTGTCAACGCGGGCATGCGGACCCTGCGCCTTGACACGCACCTGCGCCATGGCGGTCCCGGTCGCAGCCAGCTCTTTCTTCAGGTCGATGAACCAGTGGTTCTTGCGATATTTGCCGTAATTGTTCAGCGAAACGTTTTGCAGGATGGAAAAGCTGGTGATCAGCCCCTGTTCTTTGCGGCTTTCGGGCAACAGGCCGATGCCAGCTGCCAGCGCCTCATCAGGGCCGCGAAAGCGTTTCTGCGTCCCGTTCAGGCGCAGCCGGCAACGCTGCACTGGCCCGGCGCCCAGCATGGCAAGCACGGTTTCCGTACGACCCGAACCGACCAGCCCGGCAAACCCCAGTATCTCGCCCTTGCGAAGCTGAAAGCGCGAGACGGGCCCGCCTTTTTTCAGTTGCAGCTCCTCAACGTCGATAACCACGGGGGCCGGGGACGGCACCGGCACCTTGGCCGGGAAATTATTCTCGATCCGGCGGCCGACCATCATTTCGACCAGCCGGTCGTTATCGACCCCGGACACCGCACATGAGCCGACGAATTCGCCGTCGCGCAAGACGGTGATACGGTCACAAATCTCGAAGATTTCTTCGAGGTGATGCGAGATAAAGATGATCGCCACGCCCTGTTTGCGCAGTTCGCGCATCACCTTGAAAAGGTGCTCGACCTCAGAGGGTGTCAGGGTCGCGGTCGGCTCGTCCAGCACCAGAATCCGGGCATTGAGCGACAGCGCCTTGGCGATTTCTACAAATTGCTGCTCGGCCACCGACAGGCGATGCACCGGCACATCCAGCGGCACATCAACCGCAAGCTGGCGCATGATCTCGGCCGCGCGCCTGTGCATGGCCTTGCGGTTCAACATGCCAAAGCGGTTGCGGATCTCGCGCGCCAGAAACATGTTTTCGACCGCGTCCAGCCACGGGATCAGACTGAATTCCTGAAACACGATACCGATCCCGGCAGCGATGGCCTGATCGTAATCGGCAAAATGGCGTTCAGCCCCGTTGATGAGAATCTTGCCCTCGCTGGGCTGGATGATGCCGCAAAGGATCTTCATCAGCGTGGACTTGCCCGCGCCGTTCTCGCCCAGAAGGGCATGAACTTCGCCCGCGCGGACATCCAGATCGACGCCGTGAAGGACCTCGATCTTGCCAAAGCTTTTGCGGATTCCCTTCAGTTCCAGCATGATGCCCTCCTGAATGGCTGGGAAAACTCCCGCCCCCGCATGATGCGAGGGCGGGCGCGGGGAGGAACCCTTACCAGCTGAAGTCAGCCGCGTTTTCCTTGTCCACGACCATAACATCAATCGGGACTTCTTTCGGCACGACACGAGCGCCCCATTTCTGGGCCAGTGCCAAGGCCAGGCCGACGCGCACCTGATCGCGCGGGAACTGGGCAGTGGTTTCGATGAACGGGCCGCCTTCGGTGATTGCCTTGATCGCTTCGGGCGCGCCATCGACCGACACCAGCTTGATATCCTTGCCCGAACCCTGGATCGCAGCCAGAGCACCCATCGCGCCGCCGTCGTTCACCGAAAAGATACCGGCCAGGTTCGGATGCGACTGGATCATGTTCTCGACCACACCCAGTGCGACCGAGCGGTCCTGACGGCCGTTCTGCGTATCGACCAGCTTGATTTCCGGGAACTCTTCCAGCGCGGCCTTGCAGCCCTCGACGCGCTGCAGGATCGGCACGACCGGGATACCGTCAAGGATCGCGACCTCGCCTTTGCCTTCAAGGGTTTCGCCCAGGTATTTGCAGGACATGTAGCCCGCATCACGGTTTTTCGAGCCGACAAAGGTGTCGACCGGGCCGTTCGCATTCGCATCGACCGCAACGACGGTCACACCGGCAGCCTTGGCGGCATGCACCGCGGCCTCGATCCCGGCGCTGTCCGTGGGGTTCAGCAGCAGGATGTCGATATTTTGCTGCAGCATGTCCTCGACATCCGAGATCTGCTTGGCGACGTCATGGCCCGCGTCGGTCACGACCACCTCGGCGCCCAGGCTGGCGGCCGCCTCTTTCAGTGCCTCTTGCATCGAGACGAAGTAGGGGTTGTTCAGCTCCTGGAAGGTCATGCCGATTTTCAGCTTGTCCTGAGCCAGCGCCGGGGCTGCCAGCAGCGCAAGCGCAGCCGAAGCGGTAAGAAGTTTGGATCTCATCAGGGTTCCCTCCCATCTGAATGAAAGCAGGCAAAGCCTGCGCGTCTCCGGACGGCGCCGCGCCGCCCGAATTGGTGAATTCCGCGATATCGGTTTGTGTCAGTCCGCCATGACCATTGCCTTCTGGGCCGCAAAAGTCGCGCGGAACTGCGAGGGCGACATTCCCTTCAGCTTAAGGAAATGCCGGTTAAAGTTCGACAGGTTCGAAAACCCGACCTCATAGCAAATCTCGGCCACCTTGATTTCGGGGACGGTCAGCAGCATCTGGCAAGCCAGATCGATACGCAGCTGATTGCGATAGCGCACCAGCGTCGTGCCGGTATGGCGCTTGAACGCACGGGAAAAGGCGCTCTGGCTTTGGCCGACCATCTCGGCCAGCCCGGCCTCTTCGATCTGCTCGGTCAGATGTTCGCGCAGATAGGACAGCGCCCGATTGATGCCGCCGTCACTGATGCGCGTCAGATCCAGCTCAAAGCTGAGGCTTGCCAGCACCTCATATTCCGGCGCGTTGGCAAGGTGATCAAGGATTTCCCAGAACAGCGCCAGACGGCGCAGCCCCTGTGCCTCGACCAGCCGTTCCATCAGCGGACGGACACGGGCGCTGGTCTCGTCATCAAACAGCAGGCCACGACGCGAGCGATCCAGCAGCGGACGCAGCGCCTCCATCTCGGCCATAGAGGCGCTTGCCCCCTCGATAAAAGCCTCGGGGAACTGGATGACCAGCGAGCGCAGCGGCACAGCCTCGCCCGGCGCGATGTCGCTGATCCAGTTCTGCGGCAGGTTCGGCCCCGTCATGATCAGCTGGCCGGGCTGAAAACTGCCCACATGGTCGCCGATATAAAACGTACCCGACGTGGCGACGACGAGGTGAATTTCATATTCGGGGTGGTAGTGCCAGCGCACCGTGCGGAACGGATAGCCATGCATCCACGCGGCGAAGGATTCGCCTTTGCGGATATGGACCAGTTCCAGATCGGGTTGCATTCACCTTCCCCCCTTGCGAGCTGCGATTCCCCTGACCGGCAGCCGCGAACGTTCAGCAAACATAGGCTTCACAACCCGCGCATCTCCACATCAGAGGCAAGAAAATACCGATACTTTTTTGCCAGTATCTGCGTAGAAATTGAATAATCCTTCAAGTTCCATCACGTCACGCTGTTCCCACGACGCAAAAGAGACCCATGCCGCAATGCAGCGACATGGGCCTGCTTTCCTGAAAACTACCCCCGCCCGGTGGTCAGGAAGCGGGCGCGGTCAGATCCCGCAAACACGGCCAAGCAGTATGATACATCTCATACTTTTTCGCATAGGCCTGCGCCAATCCGGCATCGGGTCTGATTTCAGCACGCACAGCAGGTTTGGCAAAGATACGTTCGGAGGTGTCGCCAGTCGCGCATGACGCCGCCAGTTTTGCCGCACCAAAGGCAGCACCAAAATCGCCGTCCTCCGGCTCAAGCAGCGTCAGCCCGGTCGCCGAGGCCATGATCCTCAGCCAGGCCTGCGAACGCGCGCCGCCGCCAACCGCATAGGCCGCCTCGATCGAAGTGCCGGCCTTGCGCAAAGCATGGACGCAATCGGCAAAGGCCATGGCCACGCCCTCCATCGCCGCTTGCGCCAGATCGGCAAGGCCCGTAGCGCGGCGCAGACCAAGGAAGGCGCCGGTCGCGTCGGGATCGTTCAGGGGCGTACGCTCACCCGAAAGGTAAGGCAGGAACGTGACGGGCGACGGCTCTTTCACCTCGGTCACCAGCGCGGCAAGTCCGGGGACAGTCTTGCCCGTGATCTCGGACAGCCAGGTCATGCTGTCGGTCGCGGACAGGATCACCCCCATCTGATGCCAGGTCTGCGGCACGGCGTGACAGAAGGTATGCACGGCGTCGGCAGTGTTCGGCGCATAAGCCTCGGTCGCAGCGAAAAGCACACCCGAGGTTCCCAGCGACAGAAAGCCCGTACCCGGCGTCATCACCCCCATACCGCAGGCCGTGGCCGCGTTGTCGCCACCACCACCCGCCACAGGGACACGCGCGATGCCCCAGCGCTCGGCCAGGTCGGCGCGCAGGTGGCCCGAGACATCGCTGCCCTCGACAAGCGCAGGCATATGCGCGCGCGTAAGCCCGGTGGCCGTCAGCAAAGCATCCGACCAGTCGCGCTTGCCGACATCCAGCCACAGCGTGCCTGCGGCATCCGACATTTCGGCCACATGTTCGCCCGTCAGCCACAGCCGCAGGTAATCCTTGGGCAGCAGAACCTTGGCCGTGCGCTCGAACACCTCGGGTTCATTTTGCGCGACCCACAGCAGTTTCGGCGCAGTAAAGCCCGCCATCACCAGATTGCCGGCGATGCCGTGGAAATCTGCGCGCCCGGTCAGTTCGGCGCATTGTCGGCCCGAGCGGCCATCGTTCCACAGGATACAGGGCCGCAGCACCTGATCCGCAGCATCAAGCAGCACAGCCCCATGCATATGGCCCGACAGGCCAATGGCCTGCAGGCGGGCCATTTCCTGCGGATGATCCCGCAACAGCGTGGCAATCGCCGCCTCTGCCCCGGCGATCCAGTCGGCTGGGGCCTGTTCGGACCAGCCCGCATGGGGACGGCTGACGGTCAGTGCGGCATGGGCGACACCCACAGGGGCAAAGGTCTCATCGACCAGCATCGCCTTGATGCCCGAAGTGCCGAGGTCCAGTCCAAGATACATGGCCTTACTCCGGCATCACGATCTGTAGCTTAACATCGGTCTCGCGCGCCTCGACCGCACGATCAAAGGCGGCAATGCTGTCTTCGAACGGCAGCGTGGCCGAGATCAGCGGCTTGAGATCCACCTTGCCCGAGGCGATCAGCGCAATCGCCCGGTCATAGACATTGGCATAGCGGAAAACGGTCTCGATCCGCAGCTCTTTCGCCTGCAGACCGACGATATCTACCGGGACCGGATCGACGGGCATGCCCACCAGCACGATCGCCCCACCCGGCCGCGCCAGCGCAGGCAGGCCAAGGATCGCCGGAGCCGCGCCAGAGCATTCAAAGACGATGTCAGCGCCCCAGCCATCAGTCACCTCGGCCACCGCCTCGACCAGGGGACGATTGCGGATGTTGACGCATTCGATACCGTCATAGGCACCGATAATGTCCAGCTTGGGCTGCGCGAGATCGGCGACAACCACCCGTGCGCACCCCCCAGCCAGCGCCGCCAGCGCCACCATCATCCCGATGGGACCGGCGCCAGTGACCACCGCCACGTCGCCCGGCTGGATACGCGCCCGCAGGGCCGCCTGCATGCCGATAGCAAAAGGTTCGACCATCGCACCCTCGGCAAAACTGACCGAGTCGGGCAGCTTGTAGGTAAAGGCAGCAGGATGGATCACCTCGGGCGTCAGGCAGCCATGGATCGGCGGCGTCGCCCAGAAGGTCACGGCCGGATCAACGTTATAGATCCCAAGCTTTGATGCCCGCGAGGTCGGATCGGGGATCCCCGGCTCCATGCAGACGCGGTCGCCGGCCTTAAGATGGGTGACCTCGGCCCCGACCCCGATCACCGTGCCCGAGGCTTCATGCCCCAGAACCATGGGCGCATTGACGACGAAATGGCCGATCTTGCCATGGGTATAGTAATGCACGTCCGAGCCGCAGATCCCGACCGTATGCGTCTTGATCCGCACATCCCTGGGCCCGAGCGTACCGGGGATGTCAAAATCCCGCAGCGACAGCTTGCCCTTTTCCTCTAGCACCAATGCTTTCATCGCCCGTCCTCCTGATGGCAGCGCCTCACCGGGCGCTTTCAACTCGCGTCTTTGGCGGCGAGTCGGGGCGCATGTAAACAGAAACCCGCATCCCACACGAGCTTTTGCCCGTTGCGGGAATAATTGTATCAGTTCCGAATCCGGAAAAGCATGTTTTCAGAATCGCAGCGGGCGCAACGCGGCCCCTGACCCGAGAATCAGGGGCGGGTTGTCACTTCATCAGCCGGTCCTTGATCATCGGGCCGACAGCGCCAAAATCCATCTGCCCGGCATAGCGGCTGCGCAGCTCAGCCATGACACGGCCCATGTCACGGATCGACTCGGCCCCCAAATCGGCAATGGCTTTTTCGATGGCGGCGCGGGTCTCTTCCTCGTCAAGCTGGCGCGGCAGATAGGATTGGATCACGCGGATCTCTTCCAGTTCGCGCTCGGCCAGCTCCAGCCGGCCGCCCTCTTCATAGGCTTTGGCTGATTCCTGGCGCTGCTTGACCATCTTGGACAGGATGGCGGTCAGATCGGCCTCGCTCAGTCCCGCCTCGTCCCCGCCCCCGGTCCGGGCGGCAATCTCACGATCCTTGATCGCGGCCGAGATCAGCCGCAGCGTCGACAGCCGCGCCGAGTCCTTGGCCTTCATCGCTTCTTTGGTGTCAGCCAGAATACGCTCGCGCAATCCCATATGGTCCTCGCTGGATGAATTCCGCCGGGTGGTGCCCGGCTTCGTCCTTGCCGTCAAGCCATGCCTCAACCCCGACCACACGTCAAAGTTCCGTATCAAGGTGCCAGTCCTGCCTTGACGCCCGTCCGCCCTTTACCTAGGTTCCCGCCGATTTACCCGGAGATCGACGATGCCCCAGAAACCGACCGCATGTCTTGCGCTTGCCGACGGCACCGTGTTCCACGGCCAGGGCTTCGGCGCGGTCGGGGAGGTGGTGGCCGAACTGGTCTTCAACACCGCGATGACCGGCTATCAGGAGATCATGACTGATCCCTCTTATGCCAGCCAGATCGTGACCTTTACCTTCCCCCATATCGGCAACACCGGTGTGACCGGGCAGGATGATGAGGCGCCCGAGCCTGTCGCCTCGGGGATCGTGGTGAAATGGGACCCGACCGAACCGTCGAACTGGCGGGCTTCCTCGGATCTCGTCCAGTGGATGGAGCGGCGTGGCCGTATCGGGATCGGCGGCATCGACACCCGCCGTCTGACCCGCGCGATCCGCCAGCAGGGCTCGCCCCACGTGGTGCTGGCCCATGACCCGCAGGGTAACTTCGACATCGCCGCTATGGTCGCCAAGGCGCGCGAATGGAAAGGTCTCGTCGGGCTGGATCTCGCCAAAGAGGTCAGCTGCCGGCAAAGCTATCGCTGGGACGAAGGGCTGTGGTCCTGGCCCGACACCTTCGGCAAAACCAACGAGAGCAGACCCTTCCGCGTGGTTGCCGTCGATTATGGCGCGAAACGCAACATCCTGCGCTCGCTGGCACAAAGCGGGGCCGATGTGACGGTCCTGCCTGCCACCGCCACGGCCGAGGAAGTGCTGGCCCATGATCCCGAGGGCATTTTTCTGTCAAACGGCCCGGGTGACCCGGCAGCGACCGGCGAATATGCCGTGCCGATGATTCAGGAACTGTTGCGCAGGGATATGCCGATCTTTGGCATCTGCCTTGGCCATCAGATGCTGGCGCTGGCGCTTGGCGCCAGGACCATCAAGATGAACCACGGCCACCACGGTGCGAACCACCCCGTCAAGGATGTCGAGACCGGCAAGGTCGAAATCACCTCGATGAACCACGGTTTCGCCGTCGATGCCCAAACCCTACCCAAAGGCGTGATCGAGACCCATGTCAGCCTGTTCGACGGGTCGAACTGCGGGCTGCGCGTGGCCGACAAGCCCGTGTTCTCGGTACAGTATCACCCCGAGGCCAGCCCCGGCCCGCAGGACAGCGCCTATCTGTTCGAGCGTTTTACCGAGGCGATGCGGGCCCGTCGCGGCTGATTTTCGGACCGGGCGGGGCTGACCCGGCCCGGTTAACCTCATCTTAACCTTCTCCGTGGCAGAGAGGGGCCATCGTGACCCAGCAAGGGAATACGCATTGGCCCGCATTGCTCCATTCAGGCCCGACCGGGACATTCTGCCCGCTGCTGTCCCAGCTCAGGGGGCGCTTGTTTCTGCCCGCGACCTGCGGCCACTGGGCCAGATCCTGATCGAGGATGGCGCAGTCGAGCCGGCAAATCTGCTCAAGGCGCTGATGATACGCCAGCGGCAGCAGGCGCGGCTGGGGGAAATTCTGCTTGCCCATGGCTGGGTCAAGGAAGAGGCGCTGATCCGCGCCCTCTCGCGGCAATGGCGCACGAATGTGCTGGATCTCAAGGCGCTGCCGCCCGATCCGAGGTTGATCGACACAATGGGCGCGCAGCTTTGCCTTACCGCAGGCGTGGTGCCATGGCGGCGGATCGGCGGTGTGACCTTCATCGCCACCGCCCGGCCCGAAGAGTTCGAGGCACTGCAAACCCGCCTGCCACCCGGTTTTGGCACCGTGCGCATGCTGCTGTGTTCGGAAAATGCGGCACGGGAGGCGATTCTGGCCCTGCGCCGCACATCGCTTGTGCGTAAGGCCGAAACCTGTGTGCCGCCCCGGGAAAGCTGCCGCACCCGTAACGAAGGCCGAACCGCCTGGATCGCTGGCTTGCTGATTCTCGCCGCAGTTCTTGGCCTCACGCTGGCTCCGATCGGCTTCATTGCGGTGCTGACCGGTTGGGCGGTTCTGGCGCTGATCGCCTCGACTGCGCTGAAGATTTGCTCCTTTGCCGCGATTCTGCACCAAACCCGCAAGATGCGGCGTGAGGCGCGCGCCATGGCCCAAGGCGCGACCAGCCCGCCCGAAATGAAAGCGCCTTTGCCAGTGATTTCGGTCATGGTGCCCCTGTTTGCCGAGGCCGATATCGCCGACAAGCTGATCGGGCGGCTGTCGAGGCTGAACTATCCGCGTGAGCTGATGGATATCCTGATCGTGGTCGAAGAAAGCGATCGCATCACATGCGAGGCGCTTGACGACAGCCGGCTGCCGCATTGGCTGCGCGTGGTGAAAGTGCCTGATGGTCCGGTCCGCACCAAACCACGGGCGCTGAATTATGCGCTGAACTTTTGCCGTGGCTCGATCATTGGCGTCTGGGATGCCGAGGACCGCCCCGAGCCTGAACAGCTTCATAAGGTCGCGCGCGGTTTTCACTTTGCCCCGCCCGAGGTCGCCTGCCTGCAAGGCGTTCTCGACTATTACAACCCGCGCACCAACTGGCTCGCACGCGCATTTACCATCGAATATGCCTCATGGTTTCGCGGCACGCTGGCCGGGGCGGCAGCACTTGACCTGGTGGTGCCGCTTGGCGGGACGACACTGTTTTTCCGCCGCGACGCACTTGAGGCGGTCGGCGCGTGGGACGCCTGGAACGTTACCGAGGACGCCGATCTGGGCGTGCGGCTGACCCGGCGCGGCTACCGCACCCAAATGCTCGACACCGTCACGCATGAAGAGGCGAACTGCCGCCTTATCCCCTGGGTCAAGCAGCGCTCGCGCTGGCTCAAGGGCTTTGCCATGACTTGGGGCGTGCATATGCGCGACCCGGTTGGTCTGTGGCGCGATCTTGGGTCACGGCGCTTTATCGGGTTGCAGGCACAGCTTTTCGCTGCAGTCTCTCAATATCTGTTCGCGCCAGTACTGTGGAGCTTTTGGCTGCTCAGCCTTGGCCTGCCCCATCCGATGCGCAATGTGCTGGCAGGGCTGTGGGGCGGCAATGCCATCCCTGTGCTTTTCAGCCTGTTCGTCGCATCCGAGCTTTTGAACGTCGCCATTGGCCTGTGGGCGGTCCGGGGACGTGAGCACCGCCACCTGACCCCTTGGGTACCGACGATGCACCTGTACTTTCCCCTTGGCTGTCTGGCAGCGTGGAAGGCGGTTTATGAACTGGTGGCCAAGCCCTTTTACTGGGACAAGACCCAGCACGGCATTTTTGATGCCAACCACGACGAAGCGGCTGAAACAGTAATCTCTCGCGAACCTATTCCCCTTAGCAGCTCTGCCAATGCGAATGGTCAGGTGGCGGCTGGGCAACAGACCACGGGCCGGGTGCGGGCACTGCACGCTATCAGCAGGGTCGGATAAGGTGCGGCTATTGCGCCTGAACCTTGGCCTCGGCCAGCACATCATCAATGATCGCGCCCGCCGTTTCGACCGTTTCAGCCAGCCGCGCGGCCAGATCCTCAAGCGAGGCGGTGCCGGTCTCGCGCAGCAGAAATGCCTGCCCGCCCTTGCCAAGATTATCCATGTCGATTGGCCGGTCAGTCAGCAACCGCCCCGAACATTGCAGCCCCCAAAGAAAACGCCGGGCCGAAGCCAGTTTTTCCGCCTGATCACGCCCGATCAGCCCGGTTCGCGGCCCGATACGCAACTGTCCCTGTGCCGCCCGTACCGGAGAGCCGGCCTGCAATGCAAAACATTGCGCAAGCAATTCAATGTCCTGCAATCGACCGCGACCAATCTTGGCCTCCCACGCGCCATCGGGGGCTTTGGCGGCAAAGATCCGGGCTCGCATCTCGGCCAGGTCGGGCATCACGCGGGGGTCGGTGCCGCGGCTGCGCAAAACCTCGACCCGCAATGCTTCTACCTCATCGGCCAGTTCGTCAGCCTCTGCCCCGCAGCCGCCGATCACCCGGGCGCGGGTCAGGGCCAGATGTTCCCATGTCCATGCCTCGGTCATCTGGTAGTCGCGGAAGCTCTGCACCGAGGTCGCAACCGGTCCCTGCCGTCCCGAGGGACGCAGGCGCATATCGACCTCGAACAGCCGCCCGGCAGAGGTTGGCGCAGAAAGCGCCGTGATGACCGCCTGTGTAAGCCGGGCGTAATAGGCGCGCGCTGCCAAAGGCTTCGACCCATCGGAGGCATCCTGCCCGGCGGCATCATAGATAACGATCAGGTCAAGGTCGGACGAGGCGTTAAGCTGCCGCGCCCCAAGCGAGCCCATGCCCAGAACCACCGCCCCCCGACCCGGAGGGGGACCATGGCGGCGCGCGAACTCGGCCGCGACCACCGGGAACAACGCCGCGACCGCAGCATCGGCGATATCTGCATATTGCCCACCCGCCTCTTCGGCGCCGATCAGGCTGCGCAGATGGTGGACACCGATGCGGAACTGCCATTCATGCGCCCAGCGACGCGCTGCGTCGAGCGCCTGTTCATAGCCGCCACCCGGCGCGCCAAGCGCACTTGCCAGCATCTGCTCAAGCTGGCTGCGCAGCCCCACAACACCCGGCCATGCAACAAAAAAGCTGCCGCCAAGCACGGCATCCAGAACCTCGGGATGCTGGGCAAGGTAATGCGCAAGCCCGGGCGAGGTCGCGCAAATATCGACGATAAGGTCGATCAGCTGGGGATTGGCCTGAAACAACGAAAATATCTGCACGCCCGCCGGCAACCGCGCCAGAAAGGCATCAAACCGCGCCAGGGCCTCTTCGGCATGGGCAGCGGCGGTCAGCCGGGTCAGAAGCTCGGGTTCGATCCGGGCAAATATCTCGCGTCCCCGAACCGAGCGCAGGGCGGGATAGCTGCGCCAGCGGCCAACCATCGCCTCGGCCTCGGGCGAAAGCTCGGGTCGGGCTCGCTGTTCGCCGGGGGCAAAGAAATCACCGGTCAGCGCCTCGACCCGCGTCAGCCGGTCGGCGAGGCGGGTGCTCCAGGCCGAAGTGTCCCCGGCCCCCATCATCCGGGCGATGATGTCCAGCCCTTCGGCGGAATTCGGCAGTGAATGCGTCTGAGCGTCGTTCACCATCTGGATACGATGCTCGATCTCGCGGTGCTCGCGGTAATGGGCGGTCAGCTCTTTGGCCACTTCAGACGGGACCCAGCCTTTTTCGGCAAGCCGCGCCAGCCCCTCGACCGTGCCGCGCACCCGCAGGTCGGGATCGCGCCCACCGGCGATAAGCTGGCGGGTCTGGGTAAAGAATTCGATCTCGCGGATGCCGCCCTGCCCCAGCTTCATATTATGGCCGGGCACCTCGATGCGGCCATGCAGGCCCTTGTGATCGCGGATGCGCAGCCGCATGTCATGCGCGTCCTGAATGGTGGCAAAGTCGAGATGGCGCCGCCAGACAAAGGGACGCAGCTCACGCAGGAAACGTTCACCCGCGGCCAGATCCCCGGCGCAGGGCCGCGCCTTGATATAGGCGCTGCGTTCCCACGTCCGGCCCTCGGCCTCGTAATAGGCAAGCGCCGCCGAAACCGAGATGCAGACCGGGGTAACCGCCGCATCGGGCCGCAGTCGCAGATCGGTGCGAAAGACATAACCCTGATCGGTGTTGTCCGAGATCGTCGCTCCCGCCTTGCGGGTCGCGCGGATCAGGCAGGCGCGCGCCTCGTGCTGATCATCGGGGGAATAGACACTGTCATCATAAAGAACGATCAGGTCGATATCCGAGGAGTAATTCAGCTCTCCCGCGCCCATTTTGCCCATGGCAAGTGCCACGATCCCGCCCGCATCGGCATCGGTCGGGGGCAGTTTGCCGCGTGCCTGTTCGGCTGCGACATGGGCGCGCAACGCCAGATCAACAGCGCGGTCGGCCAGATCGGTCAGCGCGCCCGTCACCTGCTCCAGCCGCCAGACGCCGCCCAGATCGGCCAGCGCAGTCCACAGCGCCACCCTGCGCTTGGCGCGGCGCAGCGCCGGGCCAAGGGCGTCGGCGGTCAGCTCTTCGAACCCCGCCGTTTCGCGGGCAACGACATCCTCATGCGAAAGCGCATCGGCGAGCCAGTCCGCCTCGCGTTCGATCAGCCCGGCCAGATAGGGGCTGCAACCGGCGGCACCCTGGATCAGGTCGCCAAGCTGGGGATCGGCGATCCCGGTCGCCTGCAATGCGGACTGACCGCGAGCAGGATCGGCGGGAATGGGCAGGCGGGTGATGCGGGCAGCGAAATCCATATTCCGAACCTATCCGCCGCCCGCGCCGCGTCAATGCCGCCGGGTCACACTGGCCTGTTCAGTTCTTGAAGTTTTTCCCTGCTTGGCGTGCCCGGCAACTGTTGTTAGGCTCAGTCGAGGAGCAACCGACAGCAGAGTTCATGCCGCAGCCGATGCGCGCCGACCCGAAATTGACCCTTTCGCATGTGTCCGCAGGCGTGCCGTGCCCGGAGCGGCGGGGACGCGTCTGATGCGGCATAGTCTTCCACATGCGCCACAATTCTATGTGACGGCTCCGCAGCCCTGCCCCTATCTGCACGGCCGGGCCGAACGCAAGCTGTTCACGGCGCTGGCAGGCGATTCGGCCAATGAACTGAACAATGCCCTGTCGCGTCAGGGCTTTCGCCGTTCGCAGAACGTGCTGTACCGGCCCAGCTGCGAAAGCTGCGTAGCCTGCATGTCGGCCCGCATCCGGGTCGCGGATTTCGAACCTTCGCGCACCCAGCGTCGGGTGGCGCGCAAAAATGCCCATCTGCGCAGGCTGGCAACCAGTGCCTGGGCGACAGAGGAACAGTATGATCTGTTCCGCTCATATCTTGATGCGCGTCATGCCGATGGCGGCATGGCCGATATGGATATCTTTGAATTCGCTGCAATGATCGAGGAAACGCCGGTGCGCACCCGCGTCATCGAATATCGCGGCAATCAGGGCGACAAGGCCGGGGACGCTCCTTCTCAGGACACAGACCGGTTGGTGGCCGTCTGCCTGACCGACGTCCTGGATGACGGGCTGAGCCTCGTCTACAGCTTCTATGATCCGACGCTGGAAAACCTCAGCCTGGGCACGCATATCATCCTTGATCATATCGAACTGGCGCGCAGCTCGGGCCTGCCCTTTGTCTATCTGGGCTATTGGGTGCCGGGCAGCCGCAAGATGGATTACAAGGCCAAATTCGCGGCGCTTGAGATTTACAAGGGCGGCGTCTGGCAGCCCATCGGCGACCCGGCGCAGCACAGTTCGGACATTCACCCCCTGTCCATCGACCCGATAGTCGAACAGGTGGCCCGCATCAGCCTGCCCCCCAGCCGGCGGTGATTGCCGAAACTGCGGCTTATTCGCAAGAATATTTCAATATTCCGCATCCAGGGGTCATTTTCTTGGATAATCGCCATTGACCCTGTCGCGCTGCGCCCATAGTTTCCCGCGACGCGGCGGGGGAAAATCCCTGTCGTGCTGTAATTCAGAAATGGAGAATGGGCATGTCCCGACAGATGACGGGTGCGAGGATGGTTATCGAAGCTCTGCGCGATCAGGGCGTCGATACGGTATTCGGCTATCCGGGCGGGGCAGTACTACCCATTTATGACGAGCTTTTCCAACAGAACGACATCAAGCACATTCTGGTCCGCCACGAACAGGGCGCGGTTCATATGGCCGAAGGCTATGCCCGCTCGACCGGCAAGCCGGGGGTTGTTCTGGTCACCTCAGGTCCCGGGGCGACAAATGCTGTCACCGGCCTGACCGATGCGCTGATGGATTCGATCCCGATCGTCGTTCTGTCCGGGCAGGTTCCGACCTTTCTGATCGGCACCGACGGCTTTCAAGAGGCCGATACCATCGGCATCACCCGCCCCTGCACCAAGCATAACTGGCTGGTGAAAGAGACGGACGAGCTGTCGGCGACGATTCACAAGGCTTTCCATATCGCGACTTCGGGACGTCCGGGGCCGGTTCTGGTCGATATCCCCAAGGACGTGCAATTCGCCACCGGCGAATATGTCGGGCCAAAGCAGATCGAGACGCCCAGCTATCAGCCGGCGAAAAAAGGTGATCTCGCCACCATCACCCGGCTGGTTGAGCTGATGGAAACAGCCGAGCGCCCGATTTTTTACACTGGCGGCGGCGTCATCAACTCGGGCACCGGGGCCAGCCAACTGCTGCGCGAACTGGTGGATGCGACGGGCTTTCCGATTACGTCGACGCTGATGGGACTCGGCGCCTATCCGGCCTCGGGCAAGGGCTGGATCGGCATGTTGGGGATGCACGGTCTTTATGAGGCCAACATGGCCATGCATGACTGCGATCTGATGATCGCGGTGGGGGCGCGTTTCGACGACCGCATCACTGGTCGGGTCGCTGATTTCAGCCCCGGCTCGGTCAAGGCGCAGATAGATATCGACCCCAGTTCGATCAACAAGGTCATCCATGTCGACCTGCCCATCGTCGGCGATGTCGGCCATGTGCTCGAAGATCTGCTGAAGGTCTGGAAGGCACGCGGGCGCAAGTCGAACGCCCCGGGCCTGCAAGCCTGGTGGGCGCAGATCGAGCAGTGGAAGGCACGCGACTGCCTTGCCTATCGCAACTCGGACCAGGTCATCAAACCGCAATACGCGTTGCAAAGGCTGCAGGCGCTGACGGCGAGCCGCAACCCCTATATCACGACCGAGGTCGGCCAGCATCAGATGTGGGCCGCGCAGTTCCTGCATTTCGAAGATCCGAATCACTGGATGACCTCGGGCGGGCTGGGGACCATGGGCTATGGGTTGCCCGCCTCGATCGGGGTGCAGGTCGCCCATCCGGATGCGCTGGTGATCAACGTCGCCGGCGAGGCAAGCTGGCTGATGAACATGCAGGAAATGGCGACGGCAGTGCAGTTCCGCGCCCCGGTCAAGCAGTTCATCCTGAACAACGAACGTCTGGGCATGGTCCGCCAATGGCAGCAACTGCTGCATGGCGAGCGCTATAGCCAAAGCTGGTCGGAAAGCCTGCCCGATTTCGTCAAGCTGGCCGAGGCCTTTGGCTGTGCAGGCCGCACGGTTTCGGACCCGGCCGAGCTGGACGCAGCCATTCAGGAAATGCTCGATTACGATGGCCCCTTCATCCTGGATGTGCTGGTTGAAAAACACGAGAACTGCTTCCCGATGATCCCTTCGGGCAAGCCGCATAACGAAATGCTCTTGGGCGAAGCTTCAACCGAAGGCGCCATCACCGGCGCCGGCGCGGCGCTGGTCTGAGGTTTGGGAGAAGAAAATGGCGGCACTAAACATCCAGAAGGGCGCATCGAGCCATTCGGCCTATGACCTGCGCGACCCGAACACTCAGGTGATCGAAAGCCACACCCTTGCCGTGTTGGTCGAGAACGAACCGGGCGTCCTGGCACGTGTTATCGGCCTGTTCTCGGGCCGTGGCTACAACATCGACAGCCTGACCGTGGCCGAGGTTGATCACCTTGGCCACCGCTCGCGCATCACCATTGTAACGCGCGGCACCCCGGCAGTGATCGAACAGATCAAGGCGCAACTGGGCCGCATCGTCCCTGTCCACGAAGTCCACGACCTGACCGTCGAAGGCCCCAGCGTCGAACGTGAGCTGGGCCTTTTCAAGGTCACGAGCAAGGGCGACAAGCGCGTCGAGGCGCTGCGCATCGCCGAAATCTTTCGCGCCAGCGTCGTTGATTCGACGCTGGAGAGCTTTGTTTTCGAGATCACCGGCACGCCTGAAAAGCTGGATGCCTTTGCCGAGTTGATGCGCCCTCTGGGCCTGTCAGATCAGGCCCGCACCGGGGTGGCCGCGCTTGCGCGCGGCGCCTGATCCCCGATCCTGTCAGTGAGCGGCTGCAACCTTTAGCGGCCGCTCTTTCAGCCCTTCTCCATCTGTCCCGGCAATCACCCGCAGAACAGGACGGGCAGGAACCGTCTTTTCGCTCATCTCACGCAAAAGAGCAGGCAACTCGCAGCGGCGATTGCCAGCGACCAGGCTGACCGCACGGGCGTGGCGCAGATCGGCCACCTCATCAACCTCAAGCTCGACCAGATCGCCTGCTTCGGGCCATTCGGCCGGAATGACCAGATTCTCTTTGCCCTGCAAATAGGCCAAGGCACCGTGGTCCTCGCACCAGATCACGGCCTTTTCTCTCGTCGGGCTGCTCCACAGAATAACACCAATCATGAAAACTCCTCAACGAACCCTGCCCGACAGAAAGGAGGGGACTCAACTGCGCAGGAGCCTATGGGCAATTTCTCGCTCACGAAAGCAAATTCTCGCAGAACCACCAGTTTAGGGGCTCTTTTGCCAAGGGCTTGTGTCTTTTCAGCAGATCACCTGCGCAATAATGACGACAGCCCTTCATATCTCTGAGCAAATCGTCGATTTTCCAATACAAAATTACATGAGATCATAGTTGCGGCGCCGGCCGGTCAACGCACCCGGCCAGCGCGATGATCGGCCACGGCCCGGGCAACTTGCGACATTCGGGCCGCGCGCGACGGGTGGGTGCCTAAAATCTTGTCCCCCGGATCGGGAATGCGGGCAAAGAACTGGGCACCATGTTCAGGGTCAAAGCCTGCATTCAGTGCGATGATCGCACCAAGGTAGTCAGCCTCTAATTCCCATTCCTTGGAATAGTAGCGGGCGCCGAATTGCGCGCCGAAATCCTGCGCCGTGCGGATAACGTTGTCATCGCCACCATAGGCGCTGGCAAGCCCACCAAGAATTACCGCCCCCACCGTCGCCGCACTGGTCTTGCGGTTGATATGACCAAGGATGTGGTGGCTGGCCTCATGTCCGATGACAAAGGCCAGTTCATCCGCGTTCCGCGCCTCACCGATCAGCGACAGGGTAAAGCCTATGATCGGCCGTCCGGTCGAATCGACGGTCTGGAAGGCGTTCGGCTCTAGCCCCGAACGGTCATCGACGACAAACTGGAAATCGCAGTTGATCGGCTGGGTGCGGCGCTGGACGCATTCACGTTCGACCGCAGGCTCCATACGGCTGATGACCGAAACAAAGGCGCGGGCCGAAGCCGAGGCATTGGGTGCCGTCGCTGGCGCGGGTGTGATCGCGGGCTGTGATCCCGAAGCGCCCGGCGCACCGGGCGGCACCACAGGTGCGGCGGCGCAACCAGCCAGCACCAGTACGATTGCCGCGACCCCCTGCCACGCCTTTATCATCCGTCTGCCCTGCCTCATAATCACATTTCGCACCACTCTAGCCGTGCCAATCGCCGGTAGCCAAGCCCCGGGGTTGCCTGGGCATAAATATCACGCGATTGTTGAGAAACGCTGAACGAGAAGGGTACCCTATGTTCACCATCGAACATGATTTCGACGCCACCGTCATCACCCTGATCGACGAGCTGCCAGAGGAAGAGGCAGGCTCTCGCCCCCTTAACGAAGATGTGGTCATCCAGAGTTTCGAAGACCGGGTGGTGATCGAGCAGTTCGACCCCGACACCGGAGAGCTTGCCCAGATCGTCATGACCATCGAGCAGCTTGAGGAATTGCGCGCCGCGCTGAACCTGCCCGAGGGGAATTACCGGCTGCAGCGCGGCTAATCGAGGCGAAATATCTTGTCGCGGCCGGTTGCCCCACGCACCAGCACCAGCCGCGATTTAGCCACGCCCAACGCCTTGGCCAGCAGCTTGACCACAGCGGCATTGGCCTTGCCGTCCTCGGGCACGGTGGTGACGGTGACGCGGATCGTCTCTCCGTCCAGGATCACCGCATTGCGCGAGGCACGCGGCGTGACGCGCACCGCGATTTGGGTCCCCGGTTGGGCAAGGTGGCTCAGATCGGTCATGGTCCCGTTGAACCCGCAGACGAGGAAAAAGGCAATGCCGTCTGGCATCGGCCTATCGCTGTGGCTATCTCAGGATCTGACCCGCGCGAAACAGACGAGAGCCCGATGCAATATTCTGACCCTGCCACCCTCGCCTTCCTGCGCAGCCGCCGCTCGCATCCGCCCAAGCTGCTGGCCGGCCCTGCGCCCGCGCGTGATGAGCTGTTGGCGCTGTTGGAGATCGCAGCACGCGTGCCCGACCATGGCAAGCTTGAGCCCTGGCGCTTTATCGTCCTTGGGCGCGAGACGCTGGATCGCCTGGCCCCTCTGGTGGCCGAGCATGTGCTGGCCAAAGGCGGCGATGAGGCTGCGGCGGAAAAGGCGCGCTCGGCCTTTGGCTCTCCGCTGATCGTGGCGGTGGTTTCGGCCCCGGTCGAAAGCCCAAAAATCCCGGAATGGGAGCAGTTTCTTTCAGCCGGGGCGGTCTGCCTGCAACTGCTGAACGCAAGCCTTGCGGCGGGCTATGGCGCTGCATGGCTGACCGGGCCGGCGACTGATCCCGACTTTGCCCGCGAGCATCTGGGCCTTGCCGAGAATGAGCGTGTGGCCGGCCTGATCCACATCGGCCGGCGCGGGTCCGCCCCGCCTGACCGCCCGCGCCCGGATGTGGCTGCCAGGACGAGCTTTCTTTGATGGTGCTGCGCGCACTTTTCCTCGCCTGGAGCGACCTGATGCGGCCGCGCATCTTTGGCGTTGTGCTGCTGGGGGTTGGATTGACGCTTGCGCTGTTTGTGGCGCTGCAGGCCGGAACCTTTTGGGCGATCCGCATCTTTGCGCCCGAACAGATCAGCCTGCCCTGGATCGGGGCGGTACCGCTGGCTCCTGCCTTGTCATGGAGCTCGCTGCTGCTTTTCCCGATCATGAGCATATTCCTGATGGCCCCGGTGGCAGCAGGCTTTTCGGGCCTTTTCGCTGAGCGGGTCTCAGAAGCGGTCGAGGAAACCCATTACCCTGCCGCCCGCGGTCTGCCGGTCGATTTCTGGGACGGGCTGTTGGAATCGCTTGCGGTGATGGGGGCGGTGATCCTCGTCACGCTTGTGACGCTGGTGCTCACGCCATTCCTCGGGCCACTGGCTTCGGTGCTGTATTATGGCGGCAACGGCTGGCTTCTGGGCCGTGAGTTCTTTCAGATGGCGGCGCGCCGTCATCTGCACGAGCCGCAGGCCACGGCACTGCGTCGCAGACTGACCCCGCAGGCAACGGCGCTGGGGGTACTGATTGCGGCGCTGTTAACCGTGCCACTGCTGAATATCGTTGTTCCAGTGCTGGCGGCGGCGGGTTTTACCCACCTCTATCATCTCAGCGCGTCCAGGCGTCCAGATCTGCGCGGGTGATCACCCCGGCGATGATGACATAAGCGATCGCAGCCCAGATCAGCGTCGCGATTATCGTCGCCCACAGCGCCTTTTTCTTCAGCTTGGGTTCATGGGGGGCGCCGGCGGGGGTGCCGGGCGTTACCTGCCCGACATCAGCCTGACTCTGCTGGCCAAAGGGCAAGAGCACGAACAGCACCAAAAACCACAATACGGCATAAAGAACGATGCCCCCGGTCAGACTCATCAGACTTGCTCCAGTTCGATCAGGCAGCCGTTGAAATCCTTGGGATGCAGGAACAGCACCGGCTTGCCATGGGCGCCGGTCTTGGGCTCTCCGTCACCCAGAACGCGCGCGCCTTCGGCCCTGAGCCGATCACGCGCGGCAAGGATATCCTCGACCTCAAAGCACATATGATGGATGCCGCCCGAAGGGTTCTTTTCCAAAAACCCCCTGATCGGACTGTTCCCGCCCAAAGGGTAAAGCAGCTCGATCTTGGTATTCGGCAATTCGATGAAAACGACGGTCACGCCATGATCCGGCTCGTCCTGCGGTGCGCCGACCTTGGCACCCAGAGTGTTGGCGTATTGCGCGGCTGCGGCCTGCAGGTCAGGCACGGCGATGGCGACATGGTTCAGGCGTCCGATCATCACTTCCTCCGTCATTTGCGCCCTTCTAGGCCCATGAGGCGGCGGGGGAAAGGAAAACAAGGCGTCGTTAACTGCATCTTAAGCGAATCGGCCCATCTTCGGACCAGAAGGAGCTTTCCAGTCAGGATTTTTGCGATGATCGAACAGGAACTGATTGGCGTGCACGAAATCTCTCCCTGGCGCGCCGCCACGCCCAACCGACCGTTGAACGGTCTCACCGTACTGGTGGTCGAGGATTCGCGTGTCGCCTGCGAAGCGATGCGCTTGCTCTGCCTGCGCTCCGGCGCTCGTATTCGTCGGGCCGACAGCATCCGTTCGGCCCTGCGACATCTGCAAACCTATCGCCCCGATGTAGTCATCATTGACATGGGTCTGCCCGATGGTGACGGCGCAGACATGATCGCCACCATCAGCCACAGCACACAAAAGGTACCAGTGGTCCTCGGCATTTCGGGCGACCCTCAGAACCGCGAAGCTGCGCTCCGCGCCGGTGCCGACGGCTTTCTGGCGAAGCCGATCGAGAATCTCGCGGTGTTCCAGCAGGCGATTCTTGCTGCCCTGCCGCCCGAGGCACAGCCGCAGGGGCTGCGCTCACTCCCAAACGAAGTGATTGCAGCCGATGCACAGGCGCTGCGCGAGGATCTGACCCATGTCGCCGATGTGCTGGCCCGCGCCGGTGACACCGCCGCCATCGACTATATCGCACGGTTTCTGGCAGGGGTGGCGCGTTCCGCCCATGACCGGATGCTTGAGGATGCGGCGACCGCACTCGCGCGCGGCCACGCACAGGGACAGGCACTCGCCACCGATCTGGCACGTATCAGCGGCCTTGTGCAGGACCGGCTGGCCGAGGCGCGGATATCCTGACCGTCTACGGCCCGGTCAGCACGGCAAGGCTTTGACGCTGCCTGCCTTGGGCGTCAAAATTCCCGGGGTGCAGCCATGCCTGATGCGCGCGGGCCAATCGTGGCCAGTCATGATTGATAATGGCGAACCAGGCGGTGTCACGATTGCGGCCTTTGGTAACCATATGCTGGCGAAAGACCCCTTCATAGGTAAAGCCATAGCGCAGAGCCGCGCGGCGGGAAGGAGCATTCAGCGCATCGCATTTCCACTCAACCCGACGATAGCCGGCGTCAAAGGCCCATCCAATCATCAACGAGATCGCCTCGGTCACCGCGGGGGTGCGCTGCATCGCAGGAGAGATCTGGATATGGCCGATTTCGATCACGCCATTGGCCCTGTCGATACGCAGAAACGCGGCAAGGCCGCCGATACCGTTCCCCGACCGCTCACGCAGGGCATATAGGAACGGGTCCTGCCTGGCAGCCATTTCGGCCTGCCAGCCGCGATAGGCGTCAAGATCGGCAAACGGGCCATAGCCCATATAGTCCCATACCCAGTCATGCCCCTGGTTGGCAGCAAACAACCCGTCAGCGTGGCGGTCGGGATCAAGACGCTCAAGCTGGACATAGCGCCCCTCGATCATTGCGGGTCCGGGTGCAGGCGGCGGGGTAAAGTCGGGAACGGCTGGTCCGACCGGGCGCGGTGCCTGACGCTGGCCGGCTTTGGTGCCGGGATCAGCAACAACCACCGCGTGAGAGCCGGGCGGTGTCAAAGAGGCGGAAACGTCAGACCGTCCATCGACCGGCTGGCGCGGATTGCTCAGGGAATCATCAGGCATGGGCTAAGCTCCCTCACAGGCTCAGGCCAGCATCCCCGGATCGCTGCCCAGTTCAAGCCCGGGAAAGATGGTGCGTTCCAGCTTGTCACGCTCGATCCCGAAAAGCCCGTGCATTGCCCAAGCGGCATAGGCGCGAATGTCCCGGGTCGGCATGAGGTCACGCCCGGCGTAAAGCTGACCCTCGCCCAGCCCCGGCCAGTCGCCAAAGGCGTGACCGCCCCGGATGGCTCCACCGGCCATCAGCAGCGCGCCGCCCGTGCCATGATCGGTGCCACCCGACCCGTTCTCGCGCGCGGTGCGGCCAAACTCGGTCATAGCCAGAACGGCGGTGCTCTGCCAGTTCGGCCCCAGCCCCTCGCGCAGTTTCAGGATCGCAGCCGCCAGCCGGTCAAGTGCCCGGCCCAGAACAGCGGACTGGCTGGCGTGACTGTCCCAGCCCGGGATCGAAAAAGCGGCGATCCGGCTTTCAGCGTTCAGCCGGCTGGCGGCAAAGGCGGCCAGCGCCTGAGCATCCGCCGTCGGGCCGCGCATCTTGCCGATATCCGAAACCTCGCCGCTGATCTGCATCGCCCCCTGGGCCGCATCCCGGAACAGCGGATCATCGTGATAGACATGCTCAAGCAGCATCTGCGCCTGCGGCGAAAGCGTCAGCGATGCTTGAGGTGCCCAGCTAAGATGTGCGGCCTTGCCGGTCAGGATCTTCATCTGCTCGACACCCACGGAATAGGCCGTCTCGGCACTGGTTCCGGGCATCACCTGCAGCATCCGGTTCAGCCATCCGCCCACCTGACGATCCACCGGCAGGTCATTGCCGGTCCCGGCCTCCAGCACGTCCTGACCGTCAAAATGGCTGCGTTTGTCGCGATAGGGGGTCGAAACCGCATGAGCAAAGGCAAGCTCCCCTTTTTGCCAAAGAGGCAGCAGCGGTTCTAGCCGCGGGTGCAGCGCATAGAACCCGTCCAGGTCCAGCGCGCCATTATCTGGGCCAACCGAAAGATTGCGGCGCAGCTTGCGCAGCATCGGATCACCATAAGGCTGGATCGCATCCAGCCCGTCCATGGCGCCGCGCAGGATAATAACCACCAGCCGGTTATCGCCGGGCAGCGCCGCGAAGGTGATCGAGTTCATCAGCGGATGCGCCGCAGCCGAGCAGCCAAGCAGCGCCGTTCCCTTCAGAAACAGGCGTCGATCCATTTTCAGCATCCGCCCCCTCCTATCGCCGGTTGAAATCGCCCGAGGCGAGGATCAGCGCCACACCCTCGGCTGCGGATTCGGCCTTGGGCACCGCCCAGGCAAGCTCTGCCGACTGGGTCCCGCCAAAGGCCGAAACCAGCATTTCGCGCGGATCCGGCAGCTCTTTCAGCAGCATGCGCGGAACCTGCAACGACCAGTTGATGCGGGCGGCCAGCGTCTGCGGCGCGATCCATGCCTCGACCTCTTCAGGCCAGCCGTCCGGCCCTTTGGCCTGCCACCATGGTTGCCCCATGGAACGGATCGGCTCCCAGACTGCGCGGTTGAAGACCTTTCGATCAAGGGCGGCCAGATCTTTGCCCCGCACCCCAAGCGCCCGCAGCCCTGCCACGCAATAGTCAAAAGGCTGACGCACCTTCTTGCGCAGATTCGAGGCCAGATCCGGGTGGGTGACGAGCACGCGATAGACCTGCGGCAGATCGCCCCCGGTCGCGCGCCAGGTTGCCGCCATCGCCTCGACCAGATCTTGGGAGGGGTCGTCCGAAACGAAATGCACCGCCAGCTTGCGCGACAGATATTGCGCGGTCTCAGGCCGGCGGGCGATATCGCGAAAGGCGGCGCGGATATCGTCCAGCCCGCCGCGCCGGCCGCCGCCATAGCTTTTGCCCAGCACCGTTTCGGCCCCAGGCTCGACCCAGGCCTGCTGAAAAGCAAAGCCGCCTTTGTGCGAAAAGCTAAGCCCGGTCAACAGCTCGGCCAGTTCACGCACGTCCTTTTGCTCATAGCCGGCGCTGACCCCCATCGAGTGCAGCTCAAGCGCCTCGCGTGCAAGGTTCTCGTTCAGGCCAAGGTGACGCTCGGGCCGGCGCTTGGCCAGAACCGAGTTCGGCCCCCGGCTGGAGATCTGATCCAGATAGACCAGCATCATCGGATGGGTGTCGGCGGCAAAGAACATGTCCTCGAACCGGCCGTTCACATAAGGACGGATCGCCTCGTCCTGAAAGGTCATGGAAAGACCGTAATGCACCCGATTGATGGCGCGTACAGTGAAATGGTCACTCCAGAACTGTACCAGCCTTTCGCCAAAGCCGACCGGATCATCGACCGCGCGGACCACCCGCCGCCGCAAATCCTCGATCGGCATGGAGGCAAGTTGCTGTTCAGCTTCCTTAGAACCGGGCGGTTCAGGCTTGCCGCTGCGCCGGGCGACAACACCGGCGCGAAAGCTCAGCGCGATCTGGCTTGCTTCGGCAGTAGTCATCGCCGCGGGGTCGGGACCGGAGCGCGCAACGCTGGCCAGCACCGTCTCGGCGTCAGCGGGCGGAGGGGTCAGCGGCGACAGACCAAAGCCCAGACGGATCGCCGCCAGCTCGGGAAAACCAAAGCTCATGCACACATCCTTGCCGGGGAAACACCCCCTGCGCGGATGTATCGCATGATCGCGGGCTAAGGTCAGTTCACGCTTTCTTCAGCATGCGGCATCGCGGCAAAGGCCCGCCGATGCCGCATGGCAAGGGATCATTCGCGAGGCAGGACACGCAGGCGCAGTTCGCGCAATTGCTCGTTCGCAGGCTCGCTTGGTGCGCCCATCATCAGGTCTTCGGCCCGCTGGTTCATCGGGAACATGATGACCTCACGGATGTTCACCTCATCCGCCAGCAGCATCACGATCCGGTCGATGCCCGCCGCGCAGCCACCGTGCGGAGGAGCGCCATAACGGAACGCCTTGACCATGCCGCCAAAGCGCCGCTCGACCTCATCCCGGCCATAGCCGGCCAGCTCAAAGGCGCGGAACATGATTTCAGGACGATGGTTACGGATCGCGCCCGAGATCAGCTCATAGCCGTTGCAGGCAAGGTCATATTGATAACCCTTGACCTCCAGCGGATCGCCATCAAGCGCCTCAAGCCCGCCCTGCGGCATCGAGAAGGGGTTGTGGCTGAAGTCGATCTTGCCGTCCTCGCCCTTCTCATACATCGGAAAGTCGACGATCCAGGCGAATTTGAACTGGTTCTCATCAATCAGGCCCAGTTCGCGGCCAATCTCGTTGCGGGCGCGGCCTGCGACAGCTTCAAAGGTCTCGGGTCGGCCGCCCAGGAAAAAGACGGCATCGCCTTCGCCCAGCCCCAGCTGCTCGCGGATCGCCTCGGTCCGCTCATGACCCAGCGCCTTGGCGATGGGGCCAGCCGCCTCGGTCGAGCCGTCATCGGCCTTGCGCCAGAAAATGTAACCCATGCCGGGCAGGCCCTGCTGCTGGGCATAGGCGTTCATGCGGTCGGCAAATTTACGCGACCCGCCGCCGGGTGCGGGAATGGCGCGGACCTCGGTGCCGTCCTGTTCAAGCAGTTTGGCAAAGATACCAAAGCCCGAGCCGCGGAAATGTTCGCTGACCACCTGCATCTCGATGGGGTTGCGCAGGTCAGGCTTGTCAGAGCCATATTTCAGCATCGCCTCGGCATAAGGAATGCGCGGCCAGTCAGAATCGACACGACGACCGCCGCCAAAGGTCTCGAACAGCCCCTGAATGACCGGCTGAACGGCGTTAAAGACGTCCTCCTGCTCGACAAAGGACATCTCGACGTCCAGCTGATAGAAATCAGTGGGCGAGCGGTCAGCACGCGGGTCTTCGTCGCGGAAGCAGGGCGCGATCTGGAAGTATCTGTCAAAGCCCGCGACCATGATCAGCTGTTTGAACTGCTGCGGGGCCTGCGGCAGGGCGTAGAACTTGCCCGGATGCAGACGCGAGGGCACGAGGAAGTCGCGCGCGCCCTCGGGCGACGATGCGGTGATGATCGGCGTCTGGAACTCGGTGAACCCTGCATCCCACATCGCATCGCGCAGCCATTTGATGACGCGCGAACGCAGCATGATGTTATTGTGCAGGCTGTCGCGGCGCAGATCGAGAAAGCGATACGCCAGGCGCGTTTCCTCGGGGTATTCCTGATCGCCGAACACCGGCAGCGGCAGATCCTCGGCCGGGCCCAGAACCTCCATCGCGGTGGCATAGACCTCGACCTCGCCGGTGGGAAGCCTGGGGTTGACGAGCGAGGGATCGCGCAGCTTGACCTTGCCGTCGATGCGGATGACCGTCTCGGCCCGCAGCCGCTCAAGCGCCGCAAAAGCGGGCGAGTCGCTGTCGGCAATCACCTGGGTGATGCCGTAATGGTCGCGCAGGTCGATGAACAGGACGCCCCCGTGGTCGCGGACCCGGTGGACCCAACCGGACAAACGAACCTCGTTTCCGGCGGCAGCGGCGGTCAGCTCGCCGCAGGTATGGCTGCGATAGACGCTCATCATTCTTCCCCTTGCGTGTCGGCGATGCATCAACCGCGCCACGCGGGGGAAGTCAAGCAATCAGAATGGCCGCACCACGTTGCCAGAGTAGAAATATACCCCCATTCCGACCGCAAAGAGCACATTCCCGGCCACCGCATGCAGCACCCAGGCCGCCGGAAAGCCGCGTCGGACATAGGCATAGGCAAAGACCCAGCCCCCCAGAAAGGTCAGGATCGCCACCACCCACGACCAGTACATCAGATGGGCAAAGGAAAAGACCGCCGCGTTCAGAATGATCGCCGCCTGCCCCGACGGCAAAAGCGCGCCGTAGCGGTGAAAGAACAGCGGGCGAAAGATCAGCTCTTGCGGCAAAGCCGACACCAGCGGGTAAAGGCACCAGATCATCAGCAGAACATGGGGACGCAACCATATGAGGCGAAAGATCGACTCGGGGCTGGTCACCCACAATATCGCCACGCTGACGATCAGCGTGACCAGCGCAACAAGGCCGATCCCGCCCCATGGCAGGCTGCCCCATCCATGGACAAGGCCGCGCCAGTGAAAGCCGCCGGTCCGCCACAGCAGCAAAAGCCCCGCAATGCTGAACACCGCGAGCGCCTGAAACAGCAGGCGCCCGGGCATGAACAACGCGATAACCAGCGGCGCCCCGAAATAGAGCGCCAGAAACTCGGCCCAAAGCAGGCCTCGGTTTACTGCAGCCGCAGGTTCAGCCATTTCCGCCACTGCGCGGGCGAACCCGCAAAGACGTTCAGATCGACATTCCCGCGAATGCCCGGCACAACCCCGGTCCCGGTATATTGCCAGAAGGTGTAGCGCTGGCCGGGATAGACCAGACGCGGATGTCCCGCGACCGAGCGCAGCCAGAACTCTTCGGACCATGAGGCCAGGTTGTTGTCACGATAGAAATCGACCGTCGTGTAGATGATCGGCCGCTGGCCGTAATGGCGGTGCAGGATATCCTTGAAAATCCGGGCCTCGCGCAGAACCTCATCGCTTGGCGGGCGGCGCGGGCAGGTTTTCGAGGGGGTCCACTCCAGATCCACCACCGGCGGCATGGCACCACGCTCTCTCGGCACGTTGGCGATGAACCACGCCGCCTGTTCCGCACCCGAGCGGCAGAAGTAGAAGTAGTGGTAGGCGCCGCGCGGAATCCGGGCCTGCGCGGCCTCATACCAATAGCGGCGGAAGTTCGGGTCGGCATGGTCGCCACCTTCGGTCGCCTTGATAAAGGCAAAGCTGACGCCCGAGCCACGGACGCGGCCCCAGTCGATATCGCCCTGATAGCGGGAAATATCGATGCCATGCACCAGATGGTCATAGGGATGCCCACCCACCCAGGGATGCGGTGCGGTATCACCGAATTGCGGTCCGCGCCCCTGTCCTGCCATCACGGCCGGGCCGCTGGACGGACCACGTCCACAGGACGCCAGCGCCACCAGCATCAAAACCGTCAACAACTTGCTCAAAAGCTTCATTTCTGCCCTCGCGCCCCGCGCGCTGTCGCGCGCCATGTCTTTGCGCCTGTGACCGGCGCTTCCCTGCCCTTATCGCAAAGGCGCGAGGCTCTGTCACGATGGCGTGACGGTCACGAGTTTGTCAGGCACATTGTGGCCGATCTGCATCGCTGCACGCACACAAGCCCCGCGCATCAAAAGATCCTCGGCCGGGCCCCTTCGGGGTCATCAACATGCCAGAACCCTGCCGCACCCGGCGGCAACTGGTCCAGAGCCCGCTGAAAATCGGCCGCATTCACATAACGGCGCATGGTCCATGCCACCGCCTCGATGGCACTATCGGGCGTCAGGTTGTGATGCGGCCGGACCTGCTGCGCCTCGCGCGTCATCGTCGCGCGGTCGGCAAAGGGGGGCGGTTCCGCCTCTGGCCGCCAGCCCGCGACAAAGATCGCGCGGGGAATCGCTGGCAGGACCGAGGCAAAATCCAGACCCTGCTGCGCAGTGAGTCGCCGACGAAAGACCTGCAGGACCCCATCCAGCGCCGTATAGGCGCTGTTATCCGAGACGAGGTCCATCCGATCCTTCAGATCGTCCAGAATCGCCCGCCACTCTTTCGAGGCATGGCGATAGGTCCATGGCATGGGCATCAGCGCCTCCCTTGCAGCTGGCTTGGGGCAGCGCCCTTAACCCATCTGCGGAACCAGCTTGCCGGGGTTCAGCACGCCCTCGGGGTCAAGCGCCTGCTTGATTGCCGCCATGACAGCGATGGCCGGGCCGTGCTGGGCGGGCATCAGGGGCTTTTTGCCGATACCGACACCATGCTCGCCGGTGATGGTCCCACCGACCCCGATCGCGCGCTCGGCCATGCGGGTAGCAACGCGTTTCGCGGCCGCCAGTTCGGCCTCATCACCCGGCATCACAAGGATCTGGGCGTGGAAATTGCCGTCGCCGACATGGCCGACGATGGGACCAAGCAGACCCTCGGCGCGGATATCCTCGGCCGCCGCAGCCACGGCAGCAGGCAGATGCGACATTGGCACGCAAACGTCGGTCACAACCGCAGTTGCCCCCGGACGCAAGGCAAGACAGGAACGATAGGTGTTATGCCGCATCTTCCACAGCGCGGCGCGTGCCTCGGGCGTGGTTGCCCAGTCAAAGCCGGTACCGCCGAATTCGGCCGCCAGCGCGCCAAAAGCCTCGGCATCGCCCTTGACCGAGGCCGGAGAGCCGTGAAACTCGACCATCAAATGCGGCCCTTCGTGCATCTGCGCGCCGGAAACATTGTTGAAGGCACGTACGACATCGGCATCAACGAACTCGATCCGCGCCATCGGGATGCCGGACTGGATCGTTGCAGTGACGCATTCCACCGCCTGTTCCAGCGTCGGGAAACCGCAGACCGCCGCGGCGACCTCTTCGGGCTGGCCATGCAGGCGCAGCGTCAGTTCAGTGATGATCCCCAACGTACCTTCCGAGCCGACAAACAGCGCCGTCAGATCATAACCCGCGCTGGATTTCGCCGCCCGGGTGCCGGTGCGGATCACCTGCCCGTCGGCCAGCACCACCTCAAGCCCCAGCACGTTGTCGCGCATGGTGCCATAGCGCACCGCCGTGGTGCCCGAGGCCCGCGTCGCGGCCATCCCGCCCAGCGAGGCGTTGGCGCCGGGATCGACCGGAAAGAACAGCCCCGTCGCGCGCAGTTCGGTGTTCAGCGCCTCACGCGTGCAACCGGGCTGAACCGAAACCTGCATGTCCTCGGCCCGGATTTCCAGCACCCGATCCATCTTGGACAGGTCGATCACCAGTCCCCCTTGCGGAGCCAGCGCCTGCCCCTCAAGCGAGGTTCCGGTGCCCCAGCCGATCATCGGCACGTGATGGGCACGGCAGATCGCAGCGATGCGCGAGACCTCGCCGGTCGACAGCGGCCATGCTACGGCATCAGGGGGCGGCGCGCGGTGAAAAGTCTCGGACTGGGCATGCAGATCGCGGTCGGCACCGCTGGTGGACAGACGCGCGCCCAAAAGCGCGGAAAGCGCCTCAAGCGCCGGGGCGGGAATCGGCATGGCAGTCCTCCTGAATTGGCATTGCACGGAAATAGACCCGTGACCCAGACAAGAGCAAGCCAGAGAGGTCAGGCGCCAAGCGCGCGCCTGACCGCCTCGATCACCGGGGTAACGAGGTAATGCGCGACGGGAATAAGGATCAGCCCCAGAATGACGCCGAAAACGCCATCGAAAAAGGCCGTGGTGACCCAGCCGACAAGGCCCGGCGCGGCTGGGGCGGCATGGGCAGCGGCCTCGGCCATGCGATGGATCCATTCATAGGGCTGGTGCTGGCCCAGCTCATGCAGCCCGTGAATGACGATCTGGCCGCCGACCCAGATCATCGCGGCAGTGCCGACGATGGTCAGAGCCTTCATGAAACCCGGCATGACATGGACGATGCCGCGCCCCAGCGCACCCAAGACCCCACCCCGCTCATTCAGGTGAAGGCCGAAATCATCCGCCTTAACGATCAGCGCGACGAAACCATAGACAGCCAGCGTGATGCCCACGGCAACCATGGCAAGAATCAGCGCCTTCATCCAGATCGGGTCTCCGTTCGGGATGGCGGCAAGGGCAATGGTCATGATCTCGGCCGACAGAATGAAATCCGTCTTGATCGCGCCGCGCACCCGCTCTTCTTCCAGACCGGCGCCGCCGCCCTCGGTGACGGCAAGATGCGCGTCCCCGGCCCCGTGACGGCCAAGGGCGTGAACGATCTTTTCAGCCCCCTCAAAGCACAGATACGCGCCGCCGATCATCAGCAGGGGCGAGATTGCCCATGGCGCAAAGGCCGACAACAACAGCGCAATCGGCAGCAGGATCACCAGCTTGTTGAACAGTGATCCGCGCGCAATCTTCATCACGATCGGCACTTCGCGCGCGGCGGAAAAGCCGTGCACGTATTTCGGTGTCACCGCCGCGTCGTCGATCACCGCTCCGGCGGCCTTGCTGCCCGCCTTGACCGCCTGACCGGCCACATCGTCGATCGAGGCAGCGGCGATCTTGGCGATCCCCGCGACGTCATCCAGCAGCGCCAGCAATCCGCTCATGCAACCCGTCCTGTTCCAGCTTTCCGGAGGGACAGCTTACGGGGCGCCGCACTTGTGCGCAATTCACCCTTAAGCCCTTGTCCGGCTTGCACCTGCGCGGGGAATCATTCATCAAGCACAGAAGAATCGAAAGGGCCGCCCAATGCTTGATCAGAACGCGAAACCGACCGAGGACATCGACCTGCGCGAGGTCTTCGGCCTAGACAGCGACATGAAGATCAAGGGCTTTGCCGAACGATCCGACCGCGTGCCCGATGTCGACCCGACCTACAAGTTCGACCCCGACACGACCCTGGCGATCCTGGCCGGCTTTGCCTACAACCGCCGGGTCATGATCCAAGGCTATCACGGCACCGGCAAATCGACCCATATCGAGCAGGTGGCGGCACGGCTGAACTGGCCTTGCGTGCGCGTGAACCTTGACAGCCACGTCAGCCGGATCGACCTGATCGGCAAGGACGCGATCAAGCTGGTCGATGGCAAGCAGGTCACCGTTTTTCACGAAGGCATTCTGCCCTGGGCGCTGCGCAACCCGACCGCCATCGTCTTTGACGAATACGACGCAGGCCGCGCCGATGTGATGTTCGTGATCCAGCGCGTGCTGGAGGCGGATGGCAAGCTGACGCTGCTTGACCAGAACGAGGTCATCACACCGAACCCCTATTTCCGCCTGTTTGCCACGGCAAACACGGTGGGTCTGGGCGACACGACCGGCCTTTATCACGGCACCCAGCAGATCAACCAGGGCCAGATGGACCGCTGGAACCTCGTGACGACGCTGAACTATCTCAGCCACGACGCCGAGGCCGCGATCGTTCTGGCCAAGAACCCGACATACAACACCGAAAAGGGCCGCAAGCAGATCAGCCAGATGGTCGCGCTGGCCGACCTGACGCGGACGGCCTTCATGCAGGGCGACCTGTCGACGGTGATGAGCCCGCGCACGGTGATTTCCTGGGCGCAGAACGCGCGCATCTTTGGCGACAATGTGGGCTATGCTTTCCGGCTGACCTTCCTCAACAAATGCGACGAACTCGAGCGCCAGACGGTGGCCGAGTTCTACCAGCGCCTGTTCGACGAGGAACTGCCGGAAAGCGCGGCAGTCAAGGCCGGGTGATGCGGCGGGCGACAGGCTTTTCCGCCACGGCCCTGCTCCGGGAAACGCCGGGCAGGAACGTAGCGGGAATGTCCGGCCATCCTGCCCGAACCCAAACGGCCCCTTTGCAACCCCCCGCCCAAGGACCGCTTGCGGACCACAGGACCAGTGCCGCACGGGCCCCTGGGCCCTGCGGCCAAGGGCCTGCGTGAAATGAAAGCTGTCCCTTCCCGCCTTTCATTGCTGGCGGCAGGGGATATGCTGTGATGGCGGCCAAAGCAGGTTTCTGGAACATC
Source organism: Paracoccus sp. TRP (assembly GCF_000185925.1). Taxonomy (NCBI): domain Bacteria; kingdom Pseudomonadati; phylum Pseudomonadota; class Alphaproteobacteria; order Rhodobacterales; family Paracoccaceae; genus Paracoccus; species Paracoccus sp. TRP. Next base: position 65,352 of record NZ_AEPN01000003.1, read on the forward strand.
CGATGAAAAAATCCGACAACCCCGCCGATCCGTTCAAGAAGGCCCTGACCGAGGCCACCCGCGCCCTTGCCGAAGAGCGCGAGCTGAACGTGACCTTCACCGCCGATCCTGCGGGGGTGGCAGGCGACACGATGCGCCTGCCTCAGGTCAGCCGCCGCATGACCCGGGACGAGGTATTGCTGGCGCGTGGTACCGCCGATGCACTGGCGATGAAACTGCGTCACCACGATCCCGCAACCCACGCGAAATACGCCCCCGCCGGACCGATGGCGCGCGACCTCTATGAGGCGATGGAAACGGTGCGCTGCGAGGCATTGGGCGCGCGCGACATGCCGGGCGCGCTGTCCAATATCGACGCCAAGCTGGGGCAAGAGGCCGAGCGCAAGGGCTATGGCCAGATCAAGGCCCCGGCCGATGCGCCTTTGGCCGTCGCGGCGGGCTATATCCTGCGCCAGATCGCAACCGGTCGCCCCCTGCCCCCGGCCGCGCAGCATGTCGCGGACCTGTGGCGCCCCTTTATCGAGGAACAGGCCGGCAGCGAATTGGGGCACGTCGGCGAGGTACTGCCCGATCAGGCCGCCTTTGCGCGTCTTTCCCGCAAGCTCATCGCCGACTTGGGCTATGGCGACCAGCTGGGTGAGGACCCTGACGAACCGGAAGAGGATGAGGCCGACGAGAACGCCGAACAGGACGAGGAAGCAGGCAACGACCAGTCCCGCGACCAGAACCAGGACGACGAGGCCGAAGCCAGCCCCGAGCGCACCCAGGACCAGACGCAGGATGAGCGTCAGGCTCAGGTCAGTATGGACGACCAGTCCGATGAAGAGCTGGTAGACGACGCCGAAATCTCGGAATCCGAAACCCCGCCCGACCTGCCGCCTCAGGTCAGCGAGGCCAGCCCGGATTACAAAGTCTATACTCAGGAATACGACGAAGAGATCCGCGCCGAGGATCTGGCCGACCCGGCCGAGCTTGAGCGGCTGCGCGCCTATCTCGACAAACAGCTTGAACCCTTGCGCGGCGCGGTCTCGCGGCTGGCCAACAAGTTGCAGCGCCGCCTGCAGGCACAGCAGAACCGCAGCTGGGAGTTTGATAAGGAAGAGGGCGTGCTTGACGCCGGACGCCTTGCCCGGGTGGTGGCGAACCCGACGACGCCCCTGTCCTTTAAGATCGAAAAGGACACCGAATTCCGCGACACCGTTGTGACGCTGCTTTTGGACAACTCGGGCTCGATGCGGGGCCGGCCGATCAGCATTGCCGCGATCTGCGCCGACGTCCTTGCCCGCACGCTTGAGCGCACTCAGGTCAAGGTCGAGATCCTTGGCTTTACCACCCGTGCATGGAAAGGTGGGCAAAGCCGTGAAAAATGGCTGGCAGCCGGTCGCCCCGCCCAACCCGGGCGGCTGAACGACCTGCGCCACATTATCTACAAGGGCGCCGATGCGCCATGGCGGCGCGTGCGTCCGAACCTTGGTCTGATGATGAAAGAGGGACTGCTGAAGGAAAACATCGACGGCGAGGCGCTGGAGTGGGCGCATCGTCGCCTGTCCCGCCGGTCCGAGGCACGCAAGATCCTGATGGTGATTTCGGATGGTGCGCCGGTCGATGACTCGACCCTGTCGGTCAACCCGGCGAACTTTCTTGAAAAGCACCTGCGCGACGTGATCTCGATGATCGAACGCAAGAAGCTGGTTGAGCTTTTGGCCATCGGTATCGGCCACGACGTGACCCGTTATTACGAACGCGCGGTCACGATCACCGATGCCGAACAACTGGCCGGGGCAATGACCGAACAGCTTGCCGCCCTGTTCGAATCCGATCCCAGAAAGCGCGCGCGCGCGATGAACCTGCGCCGGGTGGGGTAATCCTGTCCTTTCCGGCTGCTTGATCTGCCCCGGTCTCCCATGCGACCAGTTCGGTCAGGCCGGGGCCGCTTTCGCCTCGCAGGCCAAGAGGCTTCGACGTGTTGAAGATCGGATTTTTCATACCCGAGTTCCCGGGCCAGACCCATATCTTTCTGTGGCGCGAACGGCAGGCGCTGGCAGAGCTGGGGATCGAGGCCGACCTTGTCTCGACCCGACCGCCGCCGCGCGCCGTCGCCTCGCACAGCTGGGCGGCCGAAGCGCAGGCGCGTACCCGCTATCTGATGCCGCTTGGGGCCGAAGGTCTTGGCATGATCGCGGAATTCCTGCGCTCGGGCCCCTCGGGCTGGGCACGTGGCCTTGGCGCGGCCTTTACGGCCGAGGCGCACGGCCTGAAGGCACGGCTGCGGATGCTCGCACTGCTTGGCATGGGGGCGCGGCTCAAGCGCATTGCCCGCGAACAGGGCTGGAGCCATATCCATGTCCATAGCTGCGCCGACAGCGCCAATATCGCCATGTTCGCCGAACGGCTGGGGGGGCCGGGTTACAGCCTGACCCTGCACGGCCCGACGCTAGAGGGCTACGGCCCGAACCAGCGCCAGAAATGGCGGCATGCACGGTTCGTCACCATCATTTCACAACTGCTCGCCCGCGTGGCCGAACACGATATCGGGGCGGACCGTCCCTCGACCATCCTGATTGCGCCGATGGGGGTCAATCTGGACCAGATCAAGCGCCGCAGACCATGGCAGCCCCCTGCTCCGGGTGGGCCAGTGCGCATCTTCAGCTGCGGACGACTTAACGCAATCAAGGGGCATGACCACCTGATCGAGACGGTCGCCCTGCTACGCGCCCGCGGTATCGACGCCCGGCTTGAAATCGCGGGCGAGGACGAACAGGGTGGTTCGGGCTATCACCGCCAGCTTGATGCGCTGATCGCCGCCAAGGGGTTGGGCGATGCAGTCACCCTGCTGGGCGCGGTCAGTGAGGATCGCGTGCGCGAAGGGCTTGAGAACGCCCATATCTTTGCGCTGGCCAGCCTGAACGAAGGGATTTCCGTAGCGATCATGGAGGCGATGGCAATGGAAATGCCGGTCGTCGTCACCGATGTCGGCGGCAATCATGAGCTGATCACATCGGGCCGCGACGCTATCCTTGTCCCACCCGAGCACCCCGAGGCCATGGCTGACGAGATCGCGCGGCTCTGCGCGGATCCTGCCAGGGCCTTGCGGTTGACACAGGCTTCGCGCGCGCGGGTCGCCACCGATTTTCACCATCGCCGCAGTGCCGAGGCGGTGGCCGACGGGTTGGCCCGCACCCTGCCCGGCGCGAAAGAGGCGCTGACCCGCGCCTGATATCCCAAGCACAAGAAAGCCAGAGGCGAGCATGTTCCAGACCTATGACAGCTATTCCAACCCCGCCGCGCATCCGCCCCGGCTGGCAGCCTTGCGCCGCGAACTTGCGGCGCGTGACCTCGACGGCTTTCTGGTGCCGCGTGCGGATGCGCATCAGGGGGAATATGTCGCAGCCCGCGATGCGCGGCTGGCCTGGCTGACCGGCTTTACCGGTAGTGCCGGCTTTTGCATCGTCACCCCCGACCGGGCGGGCGTGTTCATCGACGGCCGCTATCGGGTGCAGGTCAAGGCCGAGGTGGATCCCGCACATTTCACCCCGGTCCCCTGGCCGGAAACCCGCCCCTCGGATTGGCTGCATCAGGCCCTGCCCGAAGGCGGCCGCATCGGCTATGACCCCTGGCTGCACACCCGGCGCGAGATCCGCGAGATGGAAAAGGGTCTTGCCGGGACCGGCATTGCCCTGATCGCGCTGGAAACGAACCCGGTCGATGCGATCTGGACTGACCAGCCCGAACCTCCGGTCGGGGTGGTGCGCCTATGGCCCGACGCGGTCGCAGGCGAAACCGCGGCGGAAAAGCGCGCCCGCATCGCCGACGCCCTGCGCAAGGCCGGGCAACAGGCGGCAGTGCTGACCCTGCCCGACTCGGTCTCGTGGTTGCTTAATATCCGCGGCGCGGACGTGCCCAAGAACCCGGTGGTACAGTGCTTTGCCATCATCGAGGAAAACGGCCATGTTGCCGTCTTTACCGACCCCGCCAAATTCGGCCCCGAGGTGCGGACCGCCCTTGGCAATGAGGTCTCGGTCCTGCCTCTGGTCGCGCTGACGCCGGCGCTGACCAACCTTGCCGGGCCGGTGCGGGTCGATCCCGCCAGCGCGCCCGACCGGGTGTTTGCGCTGATCGAAAGCATGAAGACCCCGATCGTCGAGGCACCCGATCCGGTGATCCTGCCAAAGGCCTGCAAAAACCCGGCCGAAGTTGCCGGCATGCGCGCCGCCCATCTGCAGGACGGTGCAGCAATAACCGAACTGCTATGCTGGCTTGACAGCCGTGCTCCGCTGCTTGGGGCCGAGCCGCTGACCGAAATCGACGTCGCGCAAAAGCTTGAGGCACTGCGCACCGCGCGCGGCATCCTCGACATCAGCTTTGACACCATCTCGGCGACCGGCCCCCATGCTGCGATCCCGCACTACCACGTCAGTCAGGACAGCAACCTGCGGATCGAGCCTGGCCATGTACTGCTGGTCGATTCTGGCGGACAATATGAAAACGGCACCACCGACATCACCCGCACCCTGCCGATGGGCCCGGTCGATCCGGCAGTGCGGCGCCCCTATACACGGGTGCTGCAAGGCATGATCGCCGTTTCGCAGGTCCAGTTCCCGAAAGGCGTCGCCGGATGCCACATCGACGCGCTCGCCCGCGCGCCCCTATGGTCCGAGGGCATGGATTACGACCACGGCACCGGCCATGGCGTCGGCGCGGGCCTGTCGGTGCATGAGGGGCCGGTGCGGATCTCGCGCATCTCGGACATTCCGCTGCAACCCGGCATGATCCTGTCGAACGAGCCGGGCTATTACCGCGAAGGGGCCTTTGGCATCCGCATCGAAAACCTGATCGTGATCGAGAACCGCCAAAGCCCCGATGGGCGCGGGATGCTGGGGTTCGAAACGCTGACCTTTGCCCCGATCGACCGCCGCCTGATTGAACCGGGGCTGCTGTCACCTGCCGAGGTGGCCTGGCTTGACGCCTATCATGCCGAGGTCTGGGACAAGATCTCGCCCCTGGTCGAAGGCGGGGTCCGCGATTGGCTCTTTCTGGCGACCCGCCCCCTTGGGAGCAGCGTCTGAGTCATGCGCGAAAGGGGGCCGGGCCACAAAGGCCCACCCCATTTGCCGCCGCCCGGTCAGTCTTGCGGGTGACGGCGGCGCCAGGCAACCGAGCTTAGAAAAGCCATGCCGATGAAGCCTGCACCCAAAAGCCCGGTGACCACCTCGGGGATGGGGCGCAACGTCTGAACGAACATCAGCACCGACAGGACAAGGATCGACCAGAACGCCCCGTGTTCAAGGTAACGAAAGGCGGATAGCGTACCGCGCTCGACCATCATGACCGTCATGGCCCGGACGTAAAAGGCCCCGATGCCCAGTCCGATAGCGATAAGAAACAGGTTCTGGGTCAGCGCAAAGGCCCCGATCACACCGTCAAAGCTGAACGAGGCGTCCAGCACCTCAAGGTAAAGGAACGCGCCAAAGCCACCACGCGCCATATCGGCATGGCTGCGCGATGCCCCCCAACTGTCAAGCACATGGCCCAGCATATCGACCAGCAGATAGGTAATTATCCCCCAGATCGCGGCGATGATAAAGGTATGCTCACTTTCCGCCGGCATCTGGCTGACGATCACCAACATGCAGATCAGCACGAAACCGACCTCCATGCCGCGGATCTCGCCCAGTTTGCGCAAGGCGGCCTCGACCCCTTTGATCCAGTCCACATCCTTGGCCTGATCAAAGAAATAGTTCAGCGCCACCAACATCAGGAAAGCCCCGCCAAAGGCTGCGATGGGCAAATGCGCCTCATGGATGATACGCGAATATTCCTGCGGCTGGGTGGCGGCAAGGCGCAGCGCCTCCCACGGGGCAAGGCGGGCGGCGATGACCACCACCAACAGCGGAAAGATCACCCGCATACCAAACACCGCGATGACAATGCCCCAGGTCAGAAACCGGTGCTGCCACTTCGGCGTCATCTCGCGCAGCTTGTTGGCGTTGACGATGGCATTGTCGAAAGACAGCGAGATTTCCAGCACCGCCAGGATCCCTGCGATCAGCAGAAAGGCCAGCGCGCCTGCGCCTGTGCCGTGATACTCCCATCCCAGAAATGCGGCGAGGGCTAGTCCGACCCCTGTCAGGATGAAGGGCCAGGTCATGTAGCTGAGCGTCGATCTCATCCGCGGTTCCCCTTCATTTGGCCTATGCCCCGGTCTTAGGCGCAGGTGCGAAGGCAGGCAAGGCAACCCTGCCGGGCATCGCCAATCTGCCTCAAAGCCAGTTGCGCCATTTCAGCACCAGAAAGGTAATGACAGCCGAGGCAACCATCATCCCCAGCGCCATCGGAAAGCCCCATTCCAGTTCAAGCTGTGACATATGGGTAAAGTTCATCCCATACACACTGGCGATCAGCGTCGGAGGCAGAAACAGCGCCGTCACCACCGACAGGATGCGTACCCGGTCGTTTTGCATCAGCCCGATCATGCCCATGGCCGCGTCCATCACCATGCCGATGCGCGAACCCAGGAAATCGGCATGAACCTCAAGCGCCTGAATGTCGCGCTGAATGGCACTATGCAGGGGGCGCATGCGGGTGCTGTCGGGCCGATGGGCGGTGTTGCTGGCGTGATAGACCAGAATGCGGTCCATCGACAAAAGACCCATGCGCACCCGGCTCATCAGTTCAGCCTGTTGGCCAAGCGTGACCAGCGCGGCCTGCAACCGCCCGGCCGCCTTGGCAGAGTTCATCGTCAGCACCTGCGATGTCGTTTTGTCGAGCACTTTCGTCACCCCTTCCGAGATATCGGCCAGCCTGCCGACGATCTCTTCTATCAGGCCCAACAGGACGCGCTCGGCGCTGGCACAGCCGCTGCTGGAACGCTCGGCCCGGGCCGGAAAGGTCTCAAAGGGGCGCGGCGCGTGGTGACGCACGGTGACAAGACGCTGATCGTCCACGATAAAGGTGACCGGCATCGCGACGGGGGTTGCATCAGGCAACTGCCCCGGCAGTACCCCGGTCATGTAAAGCCGCCCGCCCTCGATATACAGCCGGTTCGAGATCTCGATCTCTTCCATATCGGCAAGTGTCGGGATCTCGTACCCCAGGTCAGAAACCGCCCGGACCTGTGCATCCAGCGGGCGGTAAAGATCAATCCAGATCGCGTCCGCGAGCGGGCGCCCCTCGGGCAGCGGCAAAAGGCCGGTCCCGTGACTGATATAGCTGTAAAGCATGCGGTTCCGCCTTGGCCTGTGGCGTCAGCCTGAGCAGGGCCCGCGCGCCGGGTCAAGCCCCCGCTGCGCGCACCAGCACCGCCAGATCCGCGACATTGGTGCCCGTCGCGCCGGTTGTCACCAACGCATCGCCTGCCGCCAAGGCCGGGGTCGAATCGTTGCGCGCCAAGGCCGCAACCGGATCGATGCCGCCCGCCCGGATCGCCCGCGGCGTGCCGGGGACGACCAGACCTCCGGCCGCCTCGCCCGGGCCGTCGCGCCCGTCGCTGCCGACCGAGGCAAAGGCCCAGTCAAAAGGCACAGGCCGCGCCTCGGCCAGAAGAGCAAGGCGCAGGGCCAGTTCCTGATTGCGCCCGCCCATGCCGTCGCCGATCAGCCGCACCGTCGTCTCGCCGCCAAAGGCCAGCGCCTGACCGGGGCACAGATCCGCCGCCAGCGCCCAGATCGCCTCGGCGCAGTCCTGCACATCGCCTTTCAGCGGGATGGGCGCGGGATCGGCCCCCGCCCCGACCATAGCCGCGACCGACAGCGCGTTTGAGCCGACAAGGATGTTACGCGCCTGCGGCAGGGCGCACCTGTCCTCGGGTCGCCGCAGCGCATCTTGCGCCGCTTTGGGCATCTGATCCCAAATGCCCAGGTCCTGCGCCAGCGTGACCGCCTGTCCACGGCTGCCGACCGGGGCGACCGTCGGCCCCGAGGCAATGACCCGCAGATCATCCCCCGGCACGTCCGAAAGGATCAGCGCAGTCACCGGCGCACGCGACAGCCGCAGCCAGCCACCGCCCTTAAGCCGCGAAAGCCCCTGCCGGATCAGGTTGACCTGTGAGATATCCGCGCCCGAGGCAAGCAGCAGCCGGTTCACCGCCTGTTTATCAGCAAGGCTCATCCCTTCGGCCGGCGCGGGCAACATCGCCGAGCCACCGCCCGAGATCAGCGCCAGCACCCGGTCCTGTGGCCCGGCATCAGACAGCCTGCGGATCACCTCATCCGCCGCGGCCGCCCCCCCGGCATCAGGCTGGGGGTGACCGGCCCGCAGCACCACCGCCCCGTCCAGCGGCGCGTCATTGCCTGCATTGGTCACGACCAGAGCCGTGGCATCCGGCAGCGCCTGCAAAGCGGCCGCTGCCATGGCACGGGCAGCCTTGCCAACCGCGATCACCTGCCAGCGCCCACCCTGCCCCGGCGGATCGGCCAGAACCTCGGCCATGGCGCGGGCCACAGCCGCACCCGGCTCTGCTGCGGCGATCCCCTCGCGGATCAGTGCCATGGCCCGGTCCGATGGCGTCATCAGTTCACCCGGTCGGGCAGCGCATTACCCTCATCAAAGGCGACAAGGTTGTTCATGGCGCGCATCGCCATTGCTGTGCGCACCTCTTCGGCAGCGGTGCCAAGATGGGGCAGCAATGTCACGTTCTCCATCCCGATCAGTTCGGGGGCGACCTTCGGCTCGAACTCATAGACGTCCAGCCCCGCACCGGCGATGCGGCCCCGGCTAAGCGCGTCGATAAGCGCCGCCTCTTCGACAACGTCACCACGGGCGATGTTGATCAGGAATGAACGCGGGCCAAGCCGCTCAAGCTCGGGCGTGGTGATCAGGTGACGGGTCTCTGCCCCGCCGGGCACGGCAACGACGGCGAAATCTGCCTGAGTCAGCAATTCATCCAGAGAGTCGACCTGCCGGGCCGGAAAGTCCAGAGATGAGACCACCGAGCGGTTGTAGAACAGCACCTCCATGCCAAAACCGAAATGGCAGCGCCGGGCGATGGCCTTGCCGATACGGCCCATGCCGATGATGCCAACGGTACAGCCGGTGACATGACGGCCAAGCAGCTGTGTCGGTTCCCACCCGCCCCATTCACCACGGCGCAATAGCCGCTCACCTTCGCCCGCGCGGCGCGCAGTCATCAGAATCAGGGTCAGGGCGATATCTGCGGTCGCCTCGGTTACGGCATCGGGGGTGTTCGTGACCGCCACGCCCGCGTCGGCCGCCGCCTTAACATCAATATGATTGTAGCCCGCGCCGAAATTCGCCAGCAGCCGACAGCGCGGCTGACCCTGAAAAGCCTCGGCCGTAAAGCGGTCGCCCAGCGTCGGCATGATCGCGTCATAATCGGCAAGGGCCTGCGCAGCCTCCTGAACGCTCAGCCCGTCCTTGCGGTCAAGGATCTTGGTCTCGAACCGGGCCGAAAGCGCGCGTTCCGCCGCCTGCGTCATGCGACGCGTCACCAGAAGCTTCATCAATACATCCTCCCCCCGACCGGCACTTCCTGATCCGGGCCGATCAGCACGACTTCGCCCGCATCATCGGGCAGCCCCAGAACCAGAACTTCGGACATAAAGGGGCCGATCTGGCGCGGCGGGAAGTTCACGACCGCCAGAACCTGCCGCCCGATCAGCGCCTCGGGCGTGTAATGCCGGGTAATCTGGGCCGAGCTTTTGCGGGTTCCGATCTCGGGGCCGAAATCGACCCATAGCTTGATCGCCGGACGCCGCGCCTCGGGGAACGGCTCGGCGCGGGTGATGCGACCGACGCGGATATCAACGGCAGCGAAATCATCCCAGCTGATCTGTGCGGTTCCGGTCATTTGCCCAGCTCCCGCCCGCGTTCGGCAGCCGCCGCGATGGTGCGGCGCATCAGGGGTGGCAGACCGGTTTCAGGGTCCATAAGCTCTTTCAGCCCCGCCGCCGTGGTCCCGCCGGGCGAGGTCACGGCCTCGCGCAGCCGCGCCGGGTCCTCATCCTCATGAACGGCCAGTGCGCCTGCGCCGGCCACGGTTGCCCGCGCCAGCTCCAGCGCCAGCGCCGGGGGCAGCCCCTCTGCCTCGCCCGCCGCGGCCATCGCCTCGATCATATGAAAGACATAGGCAGGACCAGAACCCGACAGCGCAGTGACCGCATCCATCTGCCCCTCGGATTCCAGGCGCACGACGCGGCCAACGGCACTCATCAGTGCCTCTGCCAGCTCAAGCTCGGCCGCACCGGCCTTGGCATTGCCGATGATGGCGCTGACGCCCTGACCGATGGCGGCCGGAGTGTTCGGCATGGCGCGCACGATCGGCGCAGCAGGAAAGGCGCGCTCATAAGCCGCAAGTGTCACCCCCGCCGCGACCGAGACCACCAGCGTCGATTCCCCGACTGCCAGCCGGGGCAGGACGTCGGCCATCATCTGCGGCTTGACGGCGATCACCAGAACAGCAGGATCAGCCGGCAGCGCGCCGTTGACGGAAATACCCAACGCCGACAGTTCGGGCCGGGGGTTGGGGTCAATCACATGCACCGCCGAGGCTGCAAGCCCCTGTTTCAGCCAGCCTTGCAGCAGCGCGCTGCCCATCCGGCCGCAGCCGACCAGCACCAGACCGCGCCCGTTCAACGCCGATAGTTCCGTCATTGCCTATGCCTGCCCTCTTACATGTCCTTGCATCAGCGCGCCGGGATCTCCGACGCCGATGCCCTCGCACCCTTGCACACAGATTTACCCACGGAAAGGCGGAAGCGAAAGGCCGCGATCTTTGCCGGGCAAGGAAGGTCGGGCCAGAGGCAGGCAGCCCGACCGATCAGATCCCATGGGGATCAGGCGTGGCCGTAAGCCTCGGAAATGGCGATGCCCATTGCAGCTTCGGGCGAGGCGTCGCCCCAGCAGGCAAGCTGGAAGCAGGGATAGAATCGCTCGCAGGCCAGAATGGCATTGCCGATCATCTGATCGATCTGCGAGGGGGCGGCAATCGCCTCTCCTGACAGGACCAGACCATAACGCCAGACCATCAGTTTTTGCTGCGCCCAAAAGGTAAAGCCGCCATCCCAGACCTGATCATTGGCGAGGTTCAGCACCTCGTAAAGCGCCGGCAGCTTGCCCGCCGGAGGGTCCATGTCAAAGGTGCAGATCAGCCGCAGCACCTCTTCGCGCGGCGACCATGCCAGTGTGATCGAGTAGGTACGCCATTGCCCCTCGACCGCCATGGCGATCTGATCCTCGGCCAGACGGTCAAAATCCCACTCATGATGCGCCGCAACGGTTTCCACGATGTCGATGGGATGGATGTCATCGCTATGGATGAAGTCCAGCTGTGCCATATCCTGTCCCCCTGCCTGTCTGAGATCGGGGCAAGGTCAAACCCCAACCCTTGGTGGCCCAGACTACACCCGGCATAATCGCCGCAGTGTGCCTACAACATATCGTGTGATGGTTCCATGAGGCTGTAAAGCGAAAATTCCGTTACTGGTTGACGACAGTTGCCCTGCCCGCGCTTGACCAGCCGCCTTTGCCCGGCTTCAAGGACGCTGACAGGAGGATTTGCCCAATGCGCGATCACGGCGGCGATATCGACAAGGCGGCATACCATTCCGGACGGGCGGATCTGATCGACCTGTCCACAGGAATCAACCGCCGCCCATGGCAGCCCGCGCCGCTGTCCCCGCATGCCCTGACAGCACTGCCGACACGCGCCGATAACGCCCGGCTGACCCGGGTCGCAGCGCAGCGATTCGGCTGCGACCCGGATCAGGTCCTGCCACTGGCCGGGGCCTCGGCCGCGATCCAGCTATTGCCGCATGTGCTGACTGGGCGGCGGGCCTCAGTGCTGTCCCCGACCTATAACGAACATGCCGCAAGCCTGCGCGCCGCAGGCTGGGAGGTCACCGAGCCCAATGACCCCGCCGCCCTGACCGGGGCCGATCTGGCGGTGATCGTGAACCCAAACAACCCCGATGGCCGCGAGTTCACCCCCGCCCGGATCGCCGACATCGCCGCAACGGTTGGTCATCTGGTCGTCGATGAAAGCTTTGCCGATCCGCGCCCTGATCTGTCGGTGGCGGGACAGCGGCCCGAAAACGTCACCGTGCTGCGCAGTTTTGGCAAGTTCTGGGGGCTGGCCGGTCTGCGCCTTGGCTTTGCGCTGGCCACGCCCGATCTGCTTGCCAGGCTGGCCGAGCGGGCCGGTCCATGGTCAGTCGGCGGTCCGGCGATCGAGATCGGCACCCAGGCACTCGCAGATGTGGCATGGGCCGATGATACGGTAGTCTGGCTGGCCGAGGCCGCGCTGTATCTTGACCGGATCGTCACGCCGCACTGGTCTCTGGCCGGCGGCACGCATCTTTTCCGGCTATATGAAACGCCCGATGCAGAAACGGCACGCGACCTTCTGGCCCGCGCCGGGATCTGGAGCCGCATCTTTCCCTGGCATCCGCACTGGCTGCGTCTGGGCGTACCCGGTAACCGGCAGGAATTCGACCGCCTGGCCGAAGCCCTTAAATCAGCCGGTTGACATGACCCATCTTGCGGCCGGGGCGAGCCTCGCCCTTGCCGTAAAGATGGACCTGCGTGCGCGGCTGTTTCAACAGTTCGGGGATACGCAGGACATCGTCGCCGATCAGGTTCTCCATCTCGACATCCGCATAACGCTGACCATCGCCCAAAGGCAGGCCAGCAACAGCGCGGATGTGCTGTTCGAACTGATCGACGGCGCAACCAGCCTGGGTCCAGTGGCCCGAGTTATGGACGCGCGGCGCAATCTCGTTCACGATCAGTCCGGTCCTGGTGACGAACAGCTCGACCCCCATGACGCCGATATAGTCCAGCGCATTGACGATACGACCGGCGATCAGCACCGCGTCGGTCAAAAGACCGGCTGGTAAACCGCAAGGCACGGTGGTCGTGCGCAGGATGCCTTCACGATGCACGTTCAGCCCCGGATCATAGGCCGACACCTGGCCATCCGCGCCCCGCGCCACGATGACGCTGATCTCGGCCGAAAAATCGACAAAACCTTCAAGCACCGAGGGCGCGCCGGTCCAGTCGCGCTGTCCGGCATCCGAAAAGCGGATCTGCCCCTTGCCGTCATAACCCAGCCGCCGGGTCTTGAGGATCGAGGGCGCGCCAAGGGCGGCAAGCGCCTCGGGCAGATCGGCCTCGGTCTCGACATTGCGATAGGGCGCGGTGCGCAGGCCGATGCCGGTCAGAAAGTCTTTTTCGCCAAGCCGGTCCTGCGAGATGGCAAGCGCGCGGCGATTGGGCCGGATCGGGCGCAAGGCCTCAAGCAGATCCAGCGCCGCTGTCGGCACATTCTCAAACTCATAGGTGATCACGTCGACCGATTCGGCAAAGGCGCGCAGGGCCTCGTGATCCTCGTAAGGGGCGGTCGTCAGCTGATGGGCGACATCCCCGGCCGGAGCGGCACCCGGCTCATAGACATGGCAGCGGTAACCAAGACGACTTGCCGCGACCGACAGCATGCGGCCCAACTGCCCGCCGCCAAGAATACCGATGGTGGCGCCGGGTTTCAGTTCACTCATCCTTGGGCTCCTCGGGGATGGAATCGGACAGGGCCTGCCGCCATGCGTCGAGCCGCGCCGCCAGATCGGGGTCAGAGATCGCCAGAATCCCCGCCGCCATCAGCCCGGCATTAGCTGCGCCCGCCGCGCCGATAGCCATAGTGGCGACCGGATAGCCCTTGGGCATCTGCAGGATCGAATAAAGCGAATCGACACCCGACAGCGCCCGGGTCTGGACCGGCACGCCGATCACCGGCACCCGCGTCTTGCTGGCCATCATGCCCGGCAAATGCGCAGCACCGCCCGCCCCGGCGATGATGACCTTAAGCCCGCGCGCAACGGCGGTCTTACCATAGTCCCACAGCCGGTCCGGCGTGCGATGGGCGCTGACGATGCGCGTCTCGTAACTGATGCCCAGTTCGTCCAGAATCGTGGCGGCCTCGCGCATGGTCGGCCAGTCGGACTGGCTGCCCATGATGATCCCGACCGGTTTTGCGGCGGCTTTATCCATGGCTCGATCCCCTTTTGCGCCCCGCCCTAACGCGACGGGCTGCATCATGCAATCAGGCGATAATGTCAGGGGTCAGTTCGTCCTCAAGCCGGGCAATGCGGTCCTTGAGCGCGAGCTTTTGCTTTTTCAGCCGCTGCAGGGTCAGCGAATGGGTCAGGCTCTGGCTGGCCAGCGCCGCGATCGCCTCGTCCAGATCCCGATGTTCGCGCCGCAGCACTTCCAGCCTGGCGCGGGTGATCTCTTCGGGGGACATCTCGTATTGGGCGTTCATGTCGTGCCTCGGGCTGGACTGATGCGGTTATAACCCAGTGCGAACGCAGTGTTAATGGGCCTTGCCGTTCCAGCGCCAACACGCCACCTGCATCTTGCGCAGCGTCGCGCGCGTTCACATATTGATCTTGTCGGATCGCCACTTCCGGGGTCCGGCCGACAGTCGCTTTGATGCAAAGGGCTTGGGGATGACCAAGATCAGTCTGGCCGCTCATCCGTTCCTGCTGGGGTTTGACCAGCTGGAGCGTCTGGCGGAAAGGGCAGCCAAGGGCGCCGAGGGCTATCCGCCCTACAATATTGAACATCAGGGGCCGAACGGCTTCCGTATCACGCTGGCCGTGGCGGGCTTTTCCGACGACGATCTGTCGATCACGCTGGAGGACCGCCAGCTGGTGATTCGCGGCCGTCAGGCAGAGACCGAAGAGGGCCGCGTGTTCCTGCACCGGGGCATTGCCGCCCGCGCCTTCCAGCGCAGCTTTGTGCTGGCCGATGGGGTCGAGGTGGTCTCGGCGGGGTTGGAAAACGGGCTTCTGAACATCGACCTGCGCCGCTCTGTCCCGGACAGCATCGTGCAGACGATACCGATCAGCCGCAAATGAAAGGGGATCGCAAATGAACGAGAAGTTTGATTTCGGCTCAGAGAACGCGGGCAACATCGTCTATATCCGCCGTGTCGCCATGGACACGCTGCCGGATGAGGTTCGCCGTCAGGTGCCCGGCGCGGATGCGCTTTACGCCGTACATGGCGCGGACGGAGAACGGCTGGCACTGGTCAAGGATCGCAGCCTCGCCTTTCTTCTGGCCCGCCAGAATGAACTGACCCCGGTCAGCGTGCACTGACCCCGGGCCATCAGAACCGGCGCCGTCGCATTGCTTCGGGCGGCGGCGCCGGGCGAAAGCCAGCCCACAGCCAGCCAGACCCGCGCCATTCAAGCCGCATGGCCCGATCCGGGCAGGAAATTCAGCCAGGAAAGCCGTAATGCTCGACAAGGGCGCGGACGGCACGATCATTGCCGTCCCCCGTCAGATTGCCCTGCCGCAGGTTCTGCTGCTGCGTGCCGGGCCATTCCGTGATGCGAAAACGCCCGCCGATCTTTTCCGGTCTGCTGCCTGCCAGCCGATGCATCCAGTACAGCCAGACATCATCGGCCGAGGGGGCCAGTTCCTGAAACAACGCCGCGTCGGTGACATCCGGGTGAAACACGCCCGGCGCATAAAGGACGCCCCCCACCCCGGTCGGAAAGACAAGCGGCCCGGTCTCGGGCACCGAGATATTGCGTTGCCAGTCGCCGTAAGGCAGCGGATCGCCTGCGGCCAGCACAACCCGGTGGGCGCGGTGGCAAACCACGCGGCTTTCGGCACGGCGCACCAGCGCCTCAAGCCAGTCAGGACCGTAATACACATCGTCATCCGCCGTCACGACATAAGCGTCAGGCGTTTCCAGCAGCACCGGAACGATCTTTTTATAGCTGCGCCAGTTCGGGCAAATGCGTGTTTCGACACCCAGCGCGCGGACCTCAGCGGGCAGCCTGTCCTGATCCCCCTCATCCAGCCACAGGATCACCCGGTCAGCCCGCACCGTCTGCTGTAAAACTGAGCGCAGCACCAGATGCAGGCTGGCAAAGCGCGCGGGATAGCTGGTCAGGCTGACGATCAGCGGCGCGCGCAAGCCATGCGGCGCGGGCGATAGCTGCCGGGCCAATATCTCGGCCTCGGCGCGGGCAATCCGGCGCGCCTGTTTCAGACGCCGCAGCACATCCCCGATCATCCCTGCCAGGCCGCCCGCAGCCAGTCGATATTGCCGATACGGCGATACCATTTATGTCCGCGCCCGGCGAAGACATCTTCCATCTTTGGGGCACCTGCAAAAAGAACGATCCTGGCGCCGGCTGGCAGGCTCGGGTCGCGAAGATAGCTGCGCAGACCGCGCGGGACGCAATCATTTTTAAAACTGACGCACCAGCCTTTGGGCCAGTATTGCAGATGGCCATGGGCGGCAAGCTGGGCGCTTTGGAACTGCTGGCTGATCTCATAGCCCGCAGTCGCGGCGCCCGGATCGGCCAGATAGGCGTCAAGGATATAGGAATGCGCCCCGACCTCGTAACGAAAGACCGACGAGTTGCCGACCGAATGCAGGAACCGATCGCGCGCAGGGTTGATCTTGCGCAGCGGCTTGGCGCGGAACAGATCGTCGTCACGGATGATCAGGAACTTGCCCGGCAGGTCAAAGAACGGCGACAGATCGTCCACGACCACCAGATCGAGATCCAGAAACAGCGCCGTCTTCCCGGTGAACCCGCCCAGATCACGCCGGAACAGCGCAAGCTTGCGCCAGCGCGTATCGCCATGACCGGGCGGCAGGCCAAGTTCGGGCAGCGGCAACGCCTCGACGCCGGGGTCGATACCCCTGGCATCATCGGTAAAGCAGATAAAGCGATGGGGCCGGGACAGGTGGCGGGCGACCTGGCGGTAAAGCCTGTTCACATCCTCGGCCCCGTAAACGGTGCCCCATTTCATGGTCAGGATCAGGACCGGTTCGGTCATCCGCTTTCCTTTGCTGCTTTGCGCTGGTTTCCGCGATAGGCGAAGGCACCTGTCCGGTCAACGTTGCCAGTTTTCAGCCGGAAAGCACGTCGGCGGAGTCGCGCCGTGCAAGCGTCACGCCAATCTCGTCCTGATGGGCGCGCAGCAGATCTTGCGCGGCCTCATCCGCAGGCAGCAGCAGATCCGTCGCCCCATAATTGCGCGCAAGAATTGCAAGGCGCAGCGCCTCGCGCGGACCATAGTGGCGTGGGGCAGGCAGCGTCAGCAGCGTAGCGTCCAGCGCCTGCGCAACCGGCCGGGCCAATGCCTCATCGCCAGGGTCACAGGCAAGCACCCGCGCCCGTCCCTGCTCGCGCCAGTCAGAGCGCATCGCATTCGGCCCGCCCGCGACAGCATCCGGCACCGGCAACCCCTTGACCGGCCCGCCCAGACAGACCCGCCCGGCAAGCGCCGCCATCCGCACCACCCCGGGATGAGAGGGGTCACAGCCTCCAAACAGCTCTTCAGCCTCGGCCCGCCAGTCAGGGCCCCACTTGTCGGTGATGGACATGATGGCAAGGATCGTGCCATCCGGCGCACGCAAGGCAATATCTTCGCCCGCATCAATCTCAGCGGCGAACTCCGCGCTGATATCCAGAGGCACCGGCACGGGCCACAGCGCGCCCGAGGCCAGCCGCATCTGCTCCAGCACCGCCTGATGGTCCGCCTGGGGCAGAAACCCCCGCAGCGGCGCATAGCCGCCGTTTACCAACAGTCGCAGATCGGCAAGCTGGTCCCCGGTCAGATCCCAGATCGCAAGGCGCGCTGTCTCATCCAGCAGTTTGCGCCCTGCCTCGGCGCTGACCAAAAGCTCGCGGATCGGTTGATGATGCGGCAGGATCATGGTCAGGCTCCGAAGCGAAGGATGGGGGACGATCAGGCCGGGATCTCTGCCGCCTCGGGGACGGGCTCGCCAGCCATGTCATGTTCGGCCAGCCACCGCTCTGCATCAAGTGCGGCCATGCAGCCCATGCCCGCACTGGTCACTGCCTGACGATAGACATGGTCGGTCAGGTCACCTGCTGCAAAAACGCCGGGGATCGAGGTCCGGGTCGAACCCGGTTCGACCTTTACATAGCCGCCGTTGTGCAGCTCCAACTGGTCCTTGACCAGCTCTGAGGCCGGGGCATGGCCGATAGCGATGAAAACCCCGTCCGCTGGTACCACCTGTTCGGCCCCTTCCCGGACGTGGCGCACGCGAACGCCGGTCACGCCCAGAGGACCGTCGGTTCCGGCGACCTCGACCAGTTCATGATCCCACAGGACCGAGACCTTGGGATTGCGGAACAGCCGCTCTTGCAGGATTTTTTCGGCGCGCAGGCTGTCCCGGCGATGGATCAGCGTCACCTTGCTGGCAAAATTGGTCAAAAACAGCGCCTCTTCGACAGCAGTATTGCCGCCGCCGACCACCACGACCTCGCGGCCCCGATAGAAGAAGCCGTCGCAGGTGGCGCAGGCCGAAACGCCAAAGCCCTTGAATTTCTCTTCGCTCGGCAGCCCCAGCCAACGCGCCTGCGCGCCGGTGGCAAGGATCACCGCATCCGCCGTGATACGCGCACCCGAATCAAGCTCGGCGACAAAAGGCCGCTGCTGAAGGTCAAGCCGGGTCACGGTATCGACAAAAATGCGCGCGCCCATGGCCCGGGCGTGGGCCTCCATCCTGACCATCAGGTCGGGGCCCTGAATCTCGGTCACGCCCGGCCAGTTCTCGACCTCGGTCGTAATGGTCAGCTGACCGCCCGGCTGCATCCCCTGAATCAGCACCGGCTTCAGCATCGCCCGCGCGGCATAGACGGCAGCGGTATAACCCGCCGGCCCCGAACCCACGATCAGCACACGGCTATGGGCAGGCAGGCTGGTGTCGGCAGCAATCTCGGCAGGGACTTGGGACATGGAACGGACCTCTTGCTTGGCGCTGCATTAGCTAATCACCGCCGAGCCTCCATGCAATCCATAAGGCCCTTTTCCACAATGTTGGAAAGAATGTTGCGCAACCCGGCCTTGCAAGATAGTTTCCGGCATGTTTTTTGCCCGCAAGGCAAATCAGGGGACCAGATGACCGCCGCCAGACTTGACGAAATCGACCGCAAAATTCTGGCAGAACTGCAAGCCGATGGCCGGATGACCAACGTCGAGCTGGCCCGGCGCGTGGGCATTTCCGCGCCGCCCTGCCTGCGCCGCGTCCGCGCGCTGGAAGAGATGGGCTATATCCGCGGTTATCACGCCGATATTGATGCCCGTGAACTGGGCTTTGAGGTGCAGGTCTTTGCCATGGTCCGTCTGGTCAGCCAGTCCGAGCGCGACCTGTCCGCATTTGAGGCGCTGGCCTGCGAATGGCCGCTTGTGCGCGAATGCCACATGCTGAACGGCGAGATCGACTTTATCCTGAAATGCGTCTCGCCCGATCTGACCAGCTTCCAGCGCTTTTTGACCGAGCAGCTGACTGCCGCGCCAAACGTCGCTTCGGTCAAGACCTCGCTGGTGATCCGCTGTGCCAAGGATGAGCCCGGCGTTCCCTTCAGCGTGGTCGAAGAACGCGCAGCGGCAGCACTGGGGTAAGAGCGTGCTGTCACCCGGCCATAAACCGGGTAACAGGATTGTCAAGCGACGCTCAGGACCGCTGCGAAAGGCGTTCGATCGCCTCGGCCGTGCGCTTGGTATTGTTGTAGATACCCAGGCCCAGGTAGACCATGCCACCGATCAGAATCAGGTAGATAGTGCCGGCGATCCAGACCATCAGGCCTGGAAGAAGCCCCCCCTGAGGCGCGGTCATCACGCCCAGCCCGCCGAGCAGGACCGCGACAGCCCCAAGAACCATGACCACACTGATGATCCGTTCCATCCACACAATAAAGAAGTCCCGCAAAACACCATCTCCTGTCAAAATCAATGTCCAGGATACTGGCATATGGCAGCAGATGAGACAACCGATATGACCAGAAAATACCCGCGTTACAGTGCGATGGCCGAGATCAGCCGGCCGTAATCGGCCTCATTCCGATGGGTGCTGCGGCGGTAGGAATAGAACCGCTCGGGATCGGAATAGGTGCAATGGCCCGTCCATTCAGCCTCAACCCCGGCCTCGCGCAGTCGCATCAGACCAAAGGACGGCAGATCAAACATCGGCCGTCCGTTTGCCCCCCCAGCGAAAAAGCGGTGGTATCCCGGATCTTCGGCAAGGAATTCATCCATGAAATCCTCACCCACCTCATAGGCGCGCTGACTGATCGATGGACCGACCACCGCGCGGATATGGCGCGCGCCAAGGTCGTTCATTGCCCCCACTGTCGATTCGATCACCCCTGACAGCGCCCCGCGCCAGCCGGCGTGCACCGCGCCGATCACCCCGGCCTCGGGATCCGCCAGCAGGATCGGCTGGCAATCGGCGGTCAGCACCGCCAGCGCCACGCCGGGCTGGTTGGTCACGATACCGTCGGCTCGGATCTTGGCGATCTCTGCCGGATCGTCGCCGTCACGCAGCACCACGACATCGGGGGAATGGACCTGATGCACGGTCGCCAGCCTGCCCGCAGGGACACCCATCGCCTCGGCAACCCGGCCGCGGTTGATGGTCACGATCTCGGCCTGATCGCCCGAGCCGTAACCACAGTTCAGCCCCGAAAACACCCCCGAAGAGGCGCCGCCGCGCCGGGTAAAAAAGCCGTGCCGCGCCGAAGTCAGCAGCGGATGGGTCAGTATTTCAAGCGTCGTGTGCATCTTTGTCCAGGGGCTCGAATCCAAGAGGCACGGGCGCATGGCGAGCCCAGATGGCCAGCACCTTGAACAGGTGACCCATTTCGCCGGGCGCGGTCAAGCGATGAAGCGCGGCCATCGCGCCTGCGTCCCCGGCCTGGGCCAGACGCTGCGCGCGCGCCTCGATCCCCAGATGCCGCAGCCACGCACCCTGTGCCCCCATGCGAGAGACCCGTGCCCCCGCACCATGCGCAGCGGCAGCAAGGGGTGCGAAATCGACATGCGCGGTCAGATCGGCATCGCCGGGACTGGCCAGGGGGTCCTCGGGCTGATGGCGGCGCAAAGCCTGCAGGGTGTCGCCCTGCCCCCGCCAGTTGCCGTAGTCGATAAAAATCGCGCAGCCACCATGCCCGGCGATACGTCCGGCGATCTGCGCAGCAATCGGCGCGGCCTCGGGGCAAAGCTCGATCACCGTGCCCTCGGGAACCAGAGGCAGCGTCGCAGCAATAGCCTCATCCGCCGGGGCAAGGGCGAAATGCAGATCGCCCTCGGGCGTCAAGGCAACCATGCGTTCAGCCCAATCCTGTGCGCGACGCTGAAACTGGCGGATCGGCAGGGCGTCGAAAAACTCGTTGGCGATCAGAAACAGCGGCCCCTCGGGCAGTTGCGCGACCTGATCAAGGTGCGTGGCCTCCCCCAGACGTTCGCGCTGGACCCGCCGCAGATGGGGAGATGCCTCAACCAGCGTGACCCGCGCCGCCTCGGCCATGCCGGGTACGATGCGGATGGCGCGCAGGATATCGGCCATCAGCGTACCCCGGCCCGGCCCGATCTCGGCCAGCGTAAATGGCGCAGGACTGCCCTGATCAAGCCAGGTTTGCGCCAGCGCAAGGCCGATCATCTCGCCAAACATCTGGCTGATCTCGGGTGCGGTGATGAAATCGCCCACGCTGCCAAAGGGATCGCGGGTGGCGTAATAGCCATGTTCAGGATGCAGCAGGCAAAGCTGCATATATTCGTCCAGCCGCATTGGCCCCGACAGCCGGATGCGCCCAGCGATCAGGCGGGCCAACGCCGTCATGCGACGGTCTGGGCCACAGGCGGTCTCATGCGCGCCCGGATCAGGAAAGCAAGGCCGATCAGCACCATCGGCAACGACAGAAGCTGGCCCATGGTCACGCCCCAGACCGGCCCGCCCAGCACATGGCCCAACGGATTGTCCGGGGTGATGAAATGGGCATCAGCCTGACGAAAGAACTCGACCACGAAACGCGACAGGCCATAGCCGGCCAGAAACAGTCCCAGCGCCTGCCCCGGCCGGCGCAGCCCACCGGCACGGACAAGCAAAAACAGCGCGATAGCCAAAAGCACGCCCTCAAGACCCGCCTCATACAGCTGGCTGGGGTGACGGGCACAGGGGCCGGTGATGCCGGGGCAGGTCTGCGCCTCGACCCCGGGGAAAATCACCCCCCAGGGCGCGTCGGTCGGACGCCCCCAAAGCTCGGCGTTGATGAAGTTCGCCACCCGCCCAAGGCCCAGCCCAATGGGCGTCGCAACCGACAACGCATCCGCAAGCCGCATCGGCGCTATGCCGTGGCGGCGGCAGAACCACCACGCCGCGATAACCACACCCAGAAAACCGCCGTGAAAGGACATACCGCCCTGCCAGATCACCGGAATCTGCGAAGGATTGGCCAGGTAATAGGCCGGCTGGTAGAACAGCACAAAGCCCAGCCGCCCGCCCAGGACCACGCCGACGATCACCCATGTCAGCAACTCTTCGACCTGTTCGGGGCGCATGGGCGCGCCACCGCCCCAAAGACGCGGGCGGCGCATCAGTGCAACGATAATGCGCCAGCCGATCAGCAGCCCGACCAGATAGGCCAGCGCATACCAGCGCAACGAGAGCTCCCACCCGAAAATGTCGACGGTAAATATCTCGGGCGAAATGCGGGGAAAGGGGATCATGGGCTCCTCATCTGGCGCGGGCGCAGGCTACGCGGGGGGACCGCGGTGTCAACCGGCCATCTGGAACTCGCCGGCGCAGGAAGGGGCGCGGGCAATTGAACAGGCCGGCAAGCGGGGCCATATAGAAGGTCTCGCTGAACCGAAAGGCCCGCCATGACTGCAAACAACCGCTTTCTCGACGATCTCTCGAAATTGATGACCAACGCCATGGGCGTGGCCCAGGGCGCCAAGGACGAGGCCCAGACCGCCTTTAACGGCTGGATTGATCGCTGGCTGGCCGATCGCGATTTCGTCACCCGCGAAGAATTCGAAGCGGTGCGCGAAATGGCGATCAAGGCCCGGACCGAGAATGCCGAACTGCGTGCCCGCCTTGACGCGCTGGAGGGCAAGGGTGTGACCTCGGTCAATCCGGCCGGCCCGCTGAACACGGGCAGCGATCAGGGCTGAACCTGTCCGCGCAGCCTGCCCTGCTTGTCATAAAGCAGCACCTCGCCCGCTTGGGTCACCACCACCAGCCAATCGCGGGCAAAGGTGACAGCGGCGGGTTGCGCGCCTGCAGGCAGGGTAATCTGTTCGGGCAGTTCAGGCAGCAGCGGTTGCGACAGACGCAGCCACAGCAGCGCGGCGATCACCAGCACGCCCACCCCCATCACCACCGCCAGCGCAGTCACCAGAAGGCGCAGCCAGCGCAGCATCGGCAACGCTTCCTCTGGCCCCGCATCCGGCCTATCATCCCGTGTCATGGCAGAAATCCTCATCACCATTCCCGAAGGGCTGTCCGAACGCCTTGATAAGGCGCTTGCGCTGGCCGCACCAGAGCAGGCGGCTCTGTCGCGCTCGCGCCTGGCAAAGCTGATCGCCGATGGCGCAGTCACCGGACCATCTGGCCCGGTGGCGGATGGCAAGGCGCGGGCGGAAACCGGGGATTATCTTATCCGCATCAACGAGCCCGAGCCGCTGGACGCCCAGCCCGAGGCGATCCCCCTGTCCGTCGCCCATGAGGATGAGGACCTGATCGTCATCGACAAACCCGCCGGCATGGTGGTCCACCCCGCGCCCGGTGCGCCTTCGGGCACGCTGGTCAATGCGCTGCTTGCCCATTGCGCAGGCAGCCTGTCGGGTATCGGAGGGACCGCCCGTCCAGGCATCGTGCACCGCATCGACAAAGAGACCTCGGGCCTTCTGGTCGTGGCAAAAACCGACCGCGCGCATCAGGGGCTTGCCCGGCAATTTGCCGATCACACCGCACGGCGACGTTATATCGCCATCGCCCATGGCATGATCGACCCTGCCGATCCGCGACTCCGTGGCCTGCCTGGCGTCAGCTTTGAAGCGGGCGGCGTGCTGCGGATTGCGACCATGATCGGCCGCCACCCGACCGACCGGCAGCGTCAGGCCGTCAGCTTTCACAGCGGCCGTCATGCTGTGACCCGCGCAAGGGTGCTTGAAACATTCGGCACGCCCCCCACCGCCATGCTGGTCGAATGCTGGCTGGAAACGGGCCGGACCCATCAAATCCGCGTGCATATGGCCCATGCGGGATTGGGCCTTGTCGGCGACCCGGTCTATGGTGGGAACAGGCGGGCCTCGGCCCGGGCTCTGGGAACAGATGCCGCAGCGGCGGTCGCCGCCTTTTCCCGCCAGGCGCTGCACGCCGCCGAGCTGGGCTTTGAACATCCGGTCAGCGGCGAGACGCTGACCTTTACCAGCCCGCTGCCGCCCGACATGGCCGGATTGCTGGCAAAACTGCGCGAAGCGTCCGGATAATGGAACCCGGCCCGCGCTGATAGCGTTCACAATTACCCGCCGGTGGGCGGGACAGGGAATTCTCAGATGGCGAACTATCAGAACCTTCCGGCACCCAGCCCTGAACAGGGCCTGAACCGCTACTTGCAGGAGATCCGCAAGTTTCCGCTTCTGCATCCGGACGAAGAATACATGCTCGCCAAGGCCTGGGTCGATCATCAGGACGCCGAGGCGGCGCAAAAGCTGGTGACCAGCCACCTGCGCCTCGCCGCCAAGATCGCCATGGGCTATCGCGGTTATGGCCTGCCGCAGGCCGAGGTCATATCCGAGGCGAACGTCGGGCTGATGCAGGCGGTCAAGCGGTTCGACCCTGAAAAGGGTTTCCGTCTGGCAACCTATGCGATGTGGTGGATCCGCGCCTCGATTCAGGAATACATCCTGCGCTCGTGGTCGCTGGTCAAAATGGGCACCACCTCGGCGCAAAAGAAGCTGTTTTTCAACCTGCGCAAAGCCAAATCCCGGCTTGGCGCGTTGGAAGAGGGCGATCTGCGCCCCGAAAACGTCGCCCAGATCGCGCATGATCTGAACGTGACCGAGCAGGACGTCATCGACATGAACCGCCGCATGTCGGGCAGCGATGCGTCGCTGAACGCTACGGTCGGGTCGGGTGACGGCGATTCTACTGCTCAGTGGCAGGACTGGCTTGAAGATGAGGATGCAGATCAGGCCGAAGCCTTCGCCGAGGCGGATGAGCTTTCGGCCCGTCGCGAGATCCTTGTCGCGGCCATGGACGTGCTGAACGACCGCGAAAAAGACATCCTTATCGAGCGGCGCCTGCGCGACGATCCGATGACGCTTGAGGATCTGTCCACTCGCTACGATGTTTCGCGCGAGCGTATCCGCCAGATCGAGGTCCGAGCCTTTGAAAAGCTGCAAAAGCGCATCCGCGAACTGGCACGCGAACGTGGCATGACGGTGCCCGAAACGGTCTGATCCGGGATTGCCGCCCCTGTTCGCCCGCACCCTGCTGCAGCAGGGCCGATATGGGACCATTTTTCCCTTGCCAAGCAATCCCTTGCCGCTGAGGTGGGCTTCGCGCGGCAAGGGCTCTTGCGAGCGGATGCCGGGTCGTGCGAACACGGGCGCAATATTGCGGTTATCCCTGCCGCGCCGGCCGTCTTCCAGCGCCCCGGCAGCGCGAAATATCGTGATGGCGGGCAGAGTTGACCGGCACCCGGCTTGGCTTATGGTCGGGACAGGACAGCAGGAGCCGATGGCGCGGAAATGACGGCGCTGAACCAATATCAGCGGCTGGAAGCCGCAGGACTCTGGCGTGAGACGCCCCGCTCGCAGGCGCGGGATGTGATCGTGTCTTTCGGCGACGCCACGCTGATCCTGTCCGATCCGCGCTCTGAAATGCCGCTTGCGCATTGGTCGCTGCCTGCCGTCACCCGGCTTAACCCCGGCAAGCTGCCCGCGTGTTATGGGCCGGGCGGGGCCGAACCCTATGAAGAGCTTGAGATCGACGACGAGCTGATGATCTCGGCTATCTCCAAGGTCCATCATGTGATCGAGGCAAACAAGCCCCACCCCGGCCGTCTGCGTGGCGGGCTGATGCTGGGGGCGGCTGCGATCATGGCGCTGCTCGCGGCCTTTTGGGTGCCGCCGGCGCTGGTGCGCCACGCCGCGGACATCGCCCCGCCTGCGCAGCGGGCCGAGATCGGACGTATGGTGCTGGCCGAGATCGCCAAGACCACCGGCAGCGCCTGTTCGCGCCCGGCGGGCGATATGGTGCGCCAAAAACTGGCCATGCGGCTGATCGGGCCGGATGCGCAGATCGTCGTACTGCCGACGGCCCTGAAAGGCGCGATCCGTCTGCCCGGAGAGATCATCGTCATCGGCGAAGATCTGATCGAAGATCAGGTTACCCCCGAGGTCGCGGCCGGTCATATTCTTGCGGCCCAGGCGATGGCGGTGCAGAACGACCCGATGCTGGCGGCCCTGCGCTATGCCGGGCCCCGCGCAACCTTTCATCTGCTGACTGCTGGCAATCTGTCGGCAAAATCCCTGGCGGGCTATGGTGAAAAGCTGTTGGCCGACCCCGTTCCGCGCCCCGAAGATGAGCCACTGCTGGCCTATTTCACCCGTGCCGGAATTTCGAGCGAACCCTATGCCCGCTCGTTGGATCCAACCGGCGAAGCAGTTCTCGGCCTGATCGAGGCCGACCCCTTCCGCACCGCCGAGCCCCGCCCGGTTCTGAGCGACCGGGAATGGATCGCACTGCAGGAAATCTGCGATCAGTAGCCGTTGCGCAACAGGAAACAGGCTGGTGACACTGCAAACCTGATGGTGGCCCAGGCCACGCCTTGATTGCGTGATGGTATTTCGCCTACCCACCACCCTATCAGCGCGGGAAGGCATCGCGGAACCCTGCCTTGCGAATCCGGTCAAGCGCACGGACGATACCTTCGCGATCAGGAAAAGGACCAGCGATCAGGTATTCGACCTCGCGCCTGCCCATTTGATCCCTGCCGCGCAGGACCGGATAACCCATTCCGGCAACACGTCTGATCGCACGTTCGGCATTTTCGGGCCGGGCAAAGGTACCGACCTGCACATAACGCGCACCTGCGGGGATCAGACCAACCTTGGGCGACATCGGCGGCGGGGTCGCTTGAATCCCGGACGGCCGCACGGGTGTCTTGGCCGCAGGCAACGGGCTTCTGGCGGTTGGCCTCGCCCCGGAAACCTTGGGGCCGTGCCCGACCCGCGCAACCTGCGGAGGCGAGGCGTCGGATTTGGGGCTGCTGGCGGCAGAAGCCGTTTGCGCACCGCTGCCAATTGGGCGGGTCAAGCTGAGCCGCGACAGCTCCACTTCGGACAGGCCGGTGCAATAGCCACGGGTAGGGTCGTCAAGCTGCGCCTCGCCCGGTTTGCCATCATAGCCCAGCAACTCGCACAGTCTGAGGTTCGGGCGCAGAGCGCCGGCCATGCTTTGACGCACACCCGGAGCCGCCACCAACGCAGCACGCAGTGCATCGACCGGGACAGATGAGGCAGGCTCAGGTCCACGGTCGGGCAACGGCTCAAGCGGCCTTGGGTCGCCGGCCAGCTCACCGGGTTGCAGATTGGGAATGACCTGCCGGGTCAGCGCCTCTGCCACCAGCTCCGCGCGGCTGCGGCCGGCATTCGGATCAAGCGCCCGCAACCTGGGCGCGCCGTCCACCCCCCGGGCAGAAAGCGTCGGGGGATAGCCGCAGATCGGCGAGCCGTCGCGCGCAAGACGCGCCTGCCACCCGCCTGTTTCGGCGTGGACAAAGACGCAGCCCCGGCTGTCGATATATTGCTGGGCCGGGAAGCCCGGCGGCGGCTCTTCCGCCGGATAAAGGGCCCGTGCCCACGCCAGCCCCGGCAACAGCACCAGCAAGAGCCACAGGATCACCCGCATCATCCCATCCCCGAATCGTTCATCCGATCCGGGAATAGGCCAGAACCCCTGAAGAACCCGTTAATCCGGATTTATTTCGTGCCGAACATCCGGTCTCCGGCATCCCCCAGACCCGGGACGATATAACCGTGATCGTCCAGCCGCTCATCAAGGGCTGCCGTCACAATCGGCACGTCGGGATGGGCCTCGCGCATCCGTGCGACCCCTTCGGGAGAGGCAAGCAGGCACAGAAAGCGCAGGTTGCGCGCACCCGCCGCCTTAAGCAGATCAATAGCCGCAACCGATGAGTTGCCGGTGGCCAGCATCGGATCGACCACGATGGTCATACGTGCGTCCAGTTCATTCGGGATTTTCGAATAGTATTGCACCGGTTGCAGCGTCTCGGGATCGCGGTAAAGCCCGATGAAACCGACGCGGGCGGCCGGGATCAGCTCAAGGATACCGTCAAGCAGCCCGTTCCCGGCCCGCAGGATCGAAATCAGCGCCAGCTTTTTGCCCTCAAGCGTCGGGGCCTCCATCTCGCACAGCGGGGTCTGGATGCGCACCGTGGTCATCTCAAGCTCACGCGTGATCTCATAGGCGAGCAACAGGCTGATTTCGCGCAGAAGACGGCGGAAACCGGCGGTCGAGGTGCCTTTGTCCCGCATAAGCGTCAGCTTGTGCTGCACCAGCGGGTGATCGACGATGGTCAGATGCGCTTGGGTCATGTGAGGTCCTTTCGCAGGCGGGTTCGGGTGGTCTCGTCACAGAAGGCCGCCTCGACGGCCCAAAGGTTCATCTGGCCAAACTCGGCCTCGGCCCAACCGAAAGCATCGGCAAGCCGCTGATATTCCTGCGACAATGTGGTATGGAAAAAGGGCGGATCGTCGGTCGAGACGGTGACGCGCACGCCAGCATCGGCCAGCCGCGCGATAGGATGGGCGGGCCAGCCGGGCACTATCCCCAGCGCAATATTCGAGCCG
Organism: Paracoccus sp. TRP; assembly: GCF_000185925.1. Lineage (NCBI taxonomy): Bacteria > Pseudomonadati > Pseudomonadota > Alphaproteobacteria > Rhodobacterales > Paracoccaceae > Paracoccus > Paracoccus sp. TRP. Next base: position 94,020 of record NZ_AEPN01000003.1, read on the forward strand.
GGGCAGACCTCCAGCGTCACACCGCGCGCGGCAATATCGCTAAGCAGCGCGGCATCCTCAATGGCGCGGATACCATGGCCAATGCGGGTGACACCAAGGGCAAGCGCGTCGCGGACGGACCCGGGTCCCCGCCATTCGCCAGCATGTGCGGTCAGGCCCAGCCCCGCCTCGCGCGCGCAATCGAAGGCCCAGGCGAAGTCGCTTAGCTCACCCGCGCTCTCGGCCCCGCCGATGCCAAATCCTGTGACCCAGCTACCCGAAGTCTCGGCCGCGCAGATCGCGGTTTTCCTGGCGCGCTCGGGGCCGAAATGGCGGATGCAGGTCAGGATGGCGCGACTGGTGATGCCGCTGCGCTCCGCCTCGGCGGCTGCCTCTTCCATGGCGGCGAGGTAGTCGCGCCATGCCGTCAGATCCGCCCCACCGCAGAACTCGGGTGAGACGAAAACTTCGGCATAGATCGCGCCCTCTTCGGCGCAATTGCCAAGCACTTCGGTCACGAGCCGCGCATAGTCGCGCGGCGCCGTCAAAACCGAGGTCGCAGCCTCATATACGCGAAGAAACTCATTGAATCCGTTATAGGAATAGGCACCCCGCTCATCAAAGATGTGACCGATATCCTGATGTTTTTCAGCGGCTAGCGCGCGGATAAAGGCTGGAGGTGCCGCGCCTTCCAGATGCAGATGCAGTTCGACCTTTTTCAGCGATTTCATAGAAACGATCTCCCCGGACCGGCGGGCGGCAGGCCGAGATGGGCGGCAACCGAGGCGGCAATATCGGCAAAACCCACCTGCCCGATCGCGCGCGCACCATAGCCCCAGCCCAAGACCGGCACACGCTCGCGGGTGTGGTCGGTGCCGTGCCAGGTCGGGTCATTGCCGTGGTCGGCAGTAAAAATCGCCAGATCCCCCGGACGCAGCCGGGCCATCAGCGCCCCGGCAACGCCATCAAACCATTCCAGCGCCTCTGCATAGCCCTCGATATCGCGACGGTGGCCATAAAGGCTGTCAAACTCGACGAAATTGGCAAAGATCAGGCTGCCCGGCGCGGCCTCATCAGCAAGCCGCAGCAGATGATCGGCAAGGTCGGCGTCCGAGCGCCCCTTGTGCAGATGCGAGATGCCGCGATGCGAGAAGATATCGCCGATCTTGCCGATGGCATGGGTAATGCGACCGGCCTCGTGAGCGAGGTCAAGCAGTGTCGGCGCCGGCGGAGCTATGGCATAATCGCGGCGGTTCGGAGTGCGGGTAAAACTGCCCTCAGCCCCAAGAAACGGCCGGGCGATGACCCGCCCGACGCGCATCGGATGGACCATGGCCGCCACCGCTTCGCAGAGCCGATAAAGTCGGTCGAGGCCAAAGTGCTCTTCATGCGCAGCGATCTGCAACACACTATCGGCCGAGGTATAGCAGATTGGCCGGCCTGTGCGCAGATGCTCGGCGCCAAGGCGGGCGATGATCTCGGTCCCCGAGGCGTGTTCGTTGCCAAGAATGCCATCGGTGCCGGCGGCACGGGCGATATTCGCGGTCAGATCGGCTGGAAAGGACGGGTGGGTATCCGGGAAATAGTGCCAGTCCCAAGGCACGGGAACGCCCGCAATCTCCCAATGACCCGAGGGGGTGTCCTTGCCGCGCGAAACCTCGGTTGCGGCCCCCCAAAGCCCCTGCGGGACCGCGTCAAGACCGGGGGCCCCGGCCCCGCTTGCCAGGCGGATCGCGGCACCAAGCCCCAGCGCGTCCAGATGAGGCAGATGCAGCGGCCGCGTCTGGGCGATATGGGCCAGCGTATTCGCACCGGTATCGGGCAGCCCGTCATTGAAATAGGCAGCCGCATCCGGGGCACCGCCGATGCCCACCGAATCCATCACGATCAGGACAGCGCGTCTGTCGGTCATGTCACCTCGCTGCGGATCAGGGGACCCGGTTCCGGCCCATCGCCCAGCAGATAGGCAGCCGCGACTGAGGCAACCGCCGCCTCGGCCGCCGCCTCTGTTGCGGCATGGACCAGCGCCAGCGGGCGCCCCTCATCCGCCGTCTCGCCGATGCGGAGCAGTTCTGCAAGCCCTACCCGTGGGTCAATCCGGTCACCGGCACGCAGCCGCCCGCCGCCCAAAGCGACAACGGCATGGCCAAGCGCCTCGGTATCTATGGCGGCAACCCGACCGCGACCGGGCACGGCACGCACCACCGGCGCAGGTGGCAGATAGCGGTCGGGATGTTCCAGCAGGTCGGTCGGGCCACCCTGCGCGGCAACCATGCGGGCGAAACGTTCAGCCGCAGCGCCACTTTCCAGCGCCTGCAATGTGCCATCGGATAGCCCGGCCAGATCAAGGCAGGCCGAGGACAGCGCCAGCGACAGATCCCGCAACGCACCTTGCCCACCGGTCAGGGCTACGATCGCCTCGCGCAGTTCCAACGCATTGCCGGCGGCGCGGGCCAGCGGCTGATCCATGTCGGTGACATAGGCGCGGGTGCGGCAACCCGCGCCCTTGGCCGTATCGACCAGCGCACGCGCCAGGTCCTGCGCCGCCTCGGGGTTGCGCAGAAAGGCACCACTGCCCTGTTTGACATCCAAGATCAGCGCATCAAGCCCCGCCGCCAGTTTCTTTGACAGGATCGAGGCGGTGATCAGATCCACCGAACCGACCGTCGCGCTTTCATCGCGGATCGCGTAAAGCCGCGCATCGGCGGGGGCAAGTTCAGGCCCCGCGGCAACAATTGCGCAGCCGGCCCCGGCAGTAACGCGGCGAAACTCTTTCTCAGACAGCGCGGTGCGGAAACCCGGTATGGCCTCAAGCTTATCCAGCGTGCCGCCGGTATGGCCAAGCCCGCGCCCCGAGATCATCGGCACATAGCCCCCGCAGCTGGCAACCAAAGGGGCAAGGATCAGGCTGACCGTATCGCCAATCCCTCCGGTCGAATGCTTGTCCACCACCGGCCCCGGCAGATCCCATCGCATGACATGACCGGAATCACGCATCGCCCGGGTCAGCGCCACGCGACCGCCCTTATCCAGCCCGCGCAGCAGCACCGCCATGGCAAACGCGGCCGCCTGGGCGTCACTGACCGAGCCATCGGCCAGCCCGCGCGCGATCAGCCCCGCACCCGCCGCATCCAGCCCATGCCCATCGCGGACGGCAGCAATCACCGGACGCGGATCATGGCGCGAGGCCTCGGGGGTCATTCCGTACCCGACATATGACTGATACCAAAGCGACCGGGCAGCAGCTCGCCGATCGTGGTGGCAAGCTCGGTCCCTCGGATGGTCGCCAGCAGCACCGGGGTTTCGGGACGCCCGAATTCGGCAAGCTTCTGTCGGCAGCCGCCACAAGGCGGCACCGGCCCCTGCGAGTCGGCGATAACCGCGACCTCGACAATCTCGGTCTCGCCCGCTGCGATCATCGCAGCGATAGCCCCGGCCTCGGCGCAGGTGCCCTCGGGGTAAGCGACATTCTCAACATTGCAGCCGACATAGACCCTGCCCGAGGCACCGCGAACCGCCGCGCCGACCTTGAAATTGGAATAGGGCGCATAGGCCCTTTCGCGCACATCACGAGCCGCATCCAAAAGCGCCATGGTCCACCTTTCCCTGCCCTTTTCCCGGATAATGAGTTTGCGCGCCCGCCCCCCACGATGCAAGAGCGGCGCAGTCCCGCCCCCGGATCGCAATGCCCCCTGTTCCCCGGCGAAGAAATAGTTTAACGCTGAACCATCTTGAGAGGAGAGGGTCTGGCCATGGAAGAACGCAGGCAGGACAACGCCAGGCAGGCGGCATTGGATTATCACGAATTTCCGCGCCCAGGTAAGCTGGAGGTGCGCGCAACCAAGCCCCTTGCCAACGGCCGCGACCTTAGCCGCGCCTATTCGCCCGGCGTGGCGGAAGCCTGCCTTGAAATCAAGGCCGATCCTGCCACCGCTGCCCGCTATACCTCGCGCGGCAATCTGGTCGCCGTTGTCTCGAACGGTACGGCCGTGCTGGGGCTGGGCAATATCGGTGCGCTGGCCTCAAAACCCGTGATGGAGGGTAAGGCGGTCCTGTTCAAGAAATTCGCCAATATCGACTGTTTCGATATCGAGGTGAACGAATCGGACCCCGAAAAGCTGGCCGATATCGTCTGCGCGCTTGAGCCGACCTTCGGCGCCATCAACCTTGAGGATATCAAGGCCCCCGACTGTTTTATCGTCGAGAAACTGTGCCGCGAGCGGATGAACATCCCGGTCTTTCACGACGACCAGCACGGCACCGCCATCGTGGTCGGCGCGGCGGCGACCAATGCGCTGCATATCGCCGGCAAGCGGTTTCAGGATATCAAGGTCGTCTCGACCGGCGGTGGCGCAGCAGGCATTGCCTGCCTGAACATGCTGCTGAAACTGGGCGTCAAGCGCGAGAACGTCTGGCTCTGCGATATCGCCGGCCTCGTCTATGAGGGCCGGACCGAGGAAATGACGCCGCAAAAGGCCGAATATGCGCAGAAATCCGATCTGCGCACGCTCGATCAGGTGATCGATGGCGCGGACCTGTTCCTTGGCCTTTCCGGCCCCGGTGTCCTGAAACCTGAAATGGTCGCCAAAATGGCCAAGCGTCCAATCATCTTTGCGCTGGCGAACCCGACACCCGAGATCCTGCCCGAGGATGCCCGCGCCGTCGCCCCGGATGCGATCATCGCCACGGGCCGCAGCGATTATCCCAACCAGGTCAACAACGTTCTGTGCTTTCCCTTTATCTTTCGGGGTGCGCTGGACGTCGGCGCGACCACGATCAACGACGAGATGCAGCTTGCCTGTATCGAAGGGATCGCCGCGCTTGCCCGCGCCACCACCAGTGCCGAAGCAGCCATGGCCTATCGGGGCGAAACGCTGACCTTTGGTGCGGATTATCTGATCCCGAAACCCTTTGACCCACGTCTGATCGGCGTGGTCTCATCCGCTGTCGCCAAGGCGGCGATGGAGACCGGCGTCGCCACCCGTCCGCTTGACAATATCGCCGTCTACAAACGCAAACTTGACGGCTCGGTCTTCCGCTCGGCGATGATCATGCGCCCGGTCTTTGAGGCCGCTGCAACCGCCAAGCGCCGCATCGTCTTTGCCGAGGGCGAGGATGAACGGGTGCTGCGCGCCGCCAATGCGATGCTGGAGGAAACCACCGACGCGCCGATCCTGATCGGCCGTCCCGAGGTGATCGCCATGCGTGCCGAACGCGCCGGCCTGCCGATCCGCCCCGGCCGCGACTTTGAGATCGTGAACCCCGAAAACGACCCCCGTTATCGCGACTATTGGGGCACCTATCACGATCTGATGGCCCGGCGCGGTGTCACCCCCGACATCGCCCGCGCGATCATGCGCACCAATACCACCGCCATCGGCGCGGTCATGGTTCACCGGGGCGAGGCTGACAGCCTGATCTGCGGCACTTTCGGCCAATATAGCTGGCACCTGAATTACGTCAGCCAGGTGCTCGCCCGGGACGGGCTGTGCCCGCATGGCGCGCTGTCGCTGATGATCCTTGAGGACGGGCCGCTCTTTATCGCCGACACTCAGGTCCATCATAACCCCACGCCCGAACAGGTGGCCGAGGCCGCTATCGGTGCCGCCCGCCACGTGCGCCGCTTTGGCGTCACACCCAAGGTCGCGCTGTGCAGCCATTCGCAATTCGGCAACCTCGACAACGAAACCGGCGTCAAGATGCGCGCCGCGATGGAGATCCTGCACTCGCGCGGCGTGGACTTCATCTTTGACGGTGAAATGCACGTCGACTCGGCGCTGGATCCATCAATCCGCGAGCGGCTGTTGCCGCGCTCGATCCTGGAAGGGGCGGCAAATACGCTGGTCTTTTCGGGCACCGATGCGGCATCGGGCGTGCGCAACGCGCTGAAGCTCAAGGCCAACGGGCTTGAGGTCGGGCCGATCCTGATGGGTATGGGCAACCGCGCCCATATCGTCACGCCCTCGATCACCACCCGCGGCCTTTTGAATATGAGCGCGATCGCCGGCACGCCGGTCGATCACTATCGCTAAGCCATGGGGCTGCGGTGATTCTACCGCAGCCCACCCCTTGCCCTGCTTCATTTTGCAAAAGGCGGCAGAGTTTGCATCACACTGCAAACTCATTTTTTCTTTGCAAAATTATTTTCCCCGCTTTGGCGACAGACCGCACAAGTTTCTGTCGCATAGCGGGCTGTGGGCGTTAACATCCTTGCGCCCCTCCCCACCTCACGCGTAACTCCACCCATCCATTCGGGGAGGAGAGTTGTTTTCATGGGATACCGCGAGATATATTCCGCGTGGCAGGCCGATCCTGAGGGGTTCTGGATGCAGGCCGCCGAGGCCATCGACTGGAAGCAAAAACCCTCAAAGGCGCTTTTTGACGACAAGGCCCCGATCTACGAATGGTTCTCGGACGGGCTGGTGAACACCTGCTGGAATGCGGTGGACCGCCATGTCCTGGCGGGGCGCGGCGACCAGATCGCCATCTGGCATGAAAGCCCGATCACCCTGACCACCAAGGGGATCACCTACCGTCAGTTACGCGACCGCGTTGCCTCACTGGCCGGCGCGCTGCGTATGCGTGGCGTCGAAAAGGGCGATCGCGTCATCATCTATATGCCGATGATCCCCGAAGCGATCGAGGCGATGCTGGCCTGCACCCGCTTGGGTGCCGTCCACTCGGTGGTCTTTGGCGGCTTTGCGGCCAATGAATTGGCGGTACGCATCGACGATTGTCAGCCCAAGGCGATCATCGCGGCCTCTTGCGGGCTCGAACCAAACCGGGTCGTTCACTACAAGCCACTGCTTGACGCCGCCATCGACATGTCCAGCCACAAGCCCGAGTTCTGCGTGATCTTCCAGCGCGAACAAGAGGTTGCCAAGCTGGTCGAAGGCCGCGACTTTTCCTGGCACGGCTTTCAATATGGCGTGAAACCCGCCGACTGTGTCCCGGTCGAGGGTACCCCCCCCGCCTATATCCTTTACACCTCGGGCACGACTGGCCAGCCCAAGGGCGTCGTGCGCCACACCGCCGGCCATCTGGTCGCGCTGCAATGGTCGATGACAAATATCTATAACATCGAGGCCGGAGACCGTTTCTGGGCCGCCTCGGATGTCGGCTGGGTAGTTGGCCACAGTTATATCTGCTACGGCCCGCTGATCGCGGGTGCCACCACCGTCGTATTCGAGGGCAAGCCGGTCGGCACCCCGCATCCCGGCGTCTTCTGGCGCACCATCCAGAACCTTCGCATTAAAAGCTTTTTCACCGCGCCGACCGCGCTGCGCGCCATCCGCCGCGAGGACCCGAACGGCGACTGGATCCGTCGCTATAAGCTGCACGATCTGCAGGCGTTGTTCCTTGCCGGTGAACGCGCCGATCCCGATACGGTGCAATGGGCGCAGGAGCATCTGGGCGTACCGGTGATCGACCACTGGTGGCAGACCGAAACCGGCTGGGCCATCGCCGCGAACCCGATGGGGATCGAGACCTTGCCGATCAAACCGGGCAGCCCTTCGGTGCCGATGCCCGGTTATGACGTGCAGGTGCTGGATGAGGCAGGCCACCCGGTACCCGCAGGCACGCTTGGAGCCATTGCGATCAAGCTGCCCCTGCCTCCCGGCACGCTGCCGACGCTGTGGAACGCCGAAGAGCGGTTCCGCAAATCCTACCTCGACCACTTTCCCGGCTATTATGAAACTGGGGACGCGGGCTATATAGATGAGGACGGCTATCTTTACATCATGGCCCGCACCGATGACGTGATCAACGTCGCCGGCCACCGCCTGTCCACCGGCGCAATGGAAGAGGTTCTGGCCAGCCACTCCGCCGTTGCGGAATGTGCGGTAATCGGGGTCGCGGACAGCCTCAAGGGCCAGTCTCCGGTCGGATTCCTCTGCCTCAAGGCCGGGATAACGACCTCGCATGACCAGGTGGTGCGCGAAGTGGTCCAGTTGGTACGCGACCGGATCGGTCCTGTGGCGGCGTTCAAATCGGCCTGCGTCGTGGATCGACTGCCCAAGACCCGCTCGGGCAAGATCCTGCGCGCCACCATGGCCAAGATCGCCGATGGAGAAGAGTTCAAGACCCCGGCCACCATCGACGATCCCTCCGTTCTGGACGAAATCCGCAAGGCGCTGGGACAGATCGGCTACCCCGAGGCCGCCAAAGCCGACTAATGCGCTTTGCAGGCCTATCGGGCCGCATCCTTGTTGCGGCCCGTCCCACATGACACAGCCAGTGATCAAAGAGCCGCTGCCACAGCAGCGGCTCTGTCGTCTGTCGGATGCTTTCGATTTTCTGTCAGATCCTGCCCTGCTGCGAGGTCAGGCCATCCGTACGAAGAGCCCTTAGCAGTCATTCATCGGCGGGCCATCCGGTGGTCGCATTTCCCGCCAGTTCTTCGCTGTCACAGACCAGAACAAGCTGATTATGATGGTCGGAATACCGAACCAGTATATTCACGCCTGCCTCGGCCAATGCGCGCGAGATCGCGCCCAACTGGCCGGGAGTGCCCTGTTTCAGCTTACGGATGATCGGCTTTCGGAGCATGGCGACCGCGATCCCGGCGTCTTTCGCGGCACTGGCTGCAGCCTCGCCATCGCGAAACAGGAAGTGTGCGATGGACGTCCCGCCATGGCTGAATACCCCACCACCCTCGAAAGAAACTCCGGCGCGCCCCATCGCCTCGCCAAGCTCTGCCAGCGCACCGGGACGGTTTTCCAGATGGCACTCAAGGTCAAACATGATCGGAGGTCTCCTTGTGGATCGCGCGGCTGTCGGCCGGAGCCTCGGCGCGGGCTGTCATGCTGTAGTCCCGCGTCACTGCGGCGATACGCAGATGGTAATCGGCAAAGACATGATCGCGGCCTGCAATCTGCACGCGCCGGTGCTCCGGCAGGTTACGCCAGGCCGCGACCGCAGCTTCGTCGCGCCAGAAGGACAGCGACAGGACCTTGCCGGGATTGGTCAGGCTCTGGAACCGCTCGATGGAGATAAAGCCATCCAGATCCGCCAGCAGCGGGCGCAGCCCGGTCGCCAGATCAAGATATTCGGCCCGGGCCGCACCGGGAACCCAGGCTTCGAAAATGACGGCAATCATGTGCGACCCCCATGTGGAGCTGAAGCGAGTTTGACGAAAAGGCGGTTCTCGCTGCGAATAAAGCCCTCACGTTTGGCGAATTCGTAGTTCTCCCGACCCAGTGGATCTGCCGCCAACCGCGACCGATAGGCTTCATATTCGGCAAGGGATGGCAGCGAATAAATGCCATAGGCGGTCGAGGCCGAACCCTCATGCGGGGCGAAATAGCCGATCAGATCAGCACCGCAGCGCGGGCTGCATTCGCCCCAGTTGCGGGCGTATTGGTCGAACAGCTCACGCCGGTTCGGATCGATGTCATAGGTGATGACGCAGGTTATCATGGGTCTGGCCTTTCTTGCTGACCCCAGACCTACCCGATTGGCGGCAGCAGATGGTTCGGTTAGGATCGAACCATGAGAGAAGGCCCCGATATCGCCCGCATCGCCGCCCTTGTCGCCGATCCTGCCCGCAGTACGATGCTGATTGCGCTGATGGATGGGCGCGCCCTGACCGCGACCGAATTGGCCGGCCTTGGCGGGATCACCAAACAAACCGCCAGTTCTCACCTTGCCAAACTGGTGGATGGCGAGGTGCTGATGGTCGAAGCGCAGGGCCGGCACCGCTACTTCCGTCTGGCGGGCCCAAATGTTGCCAGCCTGCTTGAAGCACTGATGGTGTTTTCCAGCGATGCTGCGCCTTCGTTGCGCACCGGCCCGCGCGATCCGGCGCTGCGCAAGGCCCGCATCTGCTACGATCATCTGGCTGGAGAGGTGGGCGTCCGGCTTTATAAGCAAATGCTGGCGGATGAGTGGTTGGCGAATGATCTGACCGTGACCCGCTACGGCAGGGAAAAACTGGCCGAAATTGATCTGGATATTGATAGCCTTCCGCCAGGCAATCGGCCGCTGTGCCGTGCCTGCCTCGACTGGAGCGAGCGGCGACCGCATCTGGCCGGGCATCTGGGGAAGGCCATACTAGATCATCTGATAGCCAGATCATGGGCGCGTCGGGTGCCTGCGTCGCGCATCATCAATTTCACTTCGGAAGGTGAGCGGATCTTGCATGGCTGGCTGCGCTGACCTGCGGCTTTGTTTCGCATAGCTGACATTTCCGTATGTCAGTAACTTTATTCTCCAGCAAATACAGTGGCCGGCAGATGCACAAGGCTGAGGATTTTTCACCCCCCACCAGTCTCGTGCATATATGCGCGAAATCGTCCGCATAACTGCTGCTCAGTGATGACACGATGTCAGCCTGCCAATGGTCGGGACAGCCGCGCCTGACAGACACGGCAGCCCCCGCGCGGCAGGTTTAGCCGATCTGCGCGCCCAGCCCCTTCATCAAGGGCAGGAAGTCAGGGAACGAAGTCGCAATCGGACTGCCGTCATCGACGCTGATCGGCTGTTCCGAGGCAAGCCCCGCGACAAGGAAGGACATGGCGATGCGGTGATCTAGATGGGTCGCGCAAATCGCGCCGCCCTTAAGTCCGCCCTTGCCATGCACGGTCATGGTATCATCCGTCGCCCCGACCTCGGCACCATTGGCGACAAGGCCGACGGCCATGGCCTCGATCCTGTCGCTTTCCTTGACGCGCAGCTCATGGACCCCCTGCATGACGGTCGTGCCTTCGGCGAAACAGGCGATCACGGACAGGATCGGGAATTCGTCGATCATGCTTGCCGCGCGTTCGGGCGGAACGGTCACACCCTTAAGCGGGCCGTGGCGGACGACCAGATCGGCCACCGGCTCGCCCCCCTCTTCACGCGGATTTTCAAAGCGGATGTCAGCCCCCATTTCAAGCAGGGTGACATACAGCCCATCCCGCGTCGGGTTGCGGCTGACGCCGGGCACACGAATCTCGGAGCCCGGAACGATCAGCGCCGCAGCCACCGGGAAAGCCGCACTTGAAGGGTCGCGCGGAACAACAACCGGCTGCGGCCGCAGTTCGGGCCGGCCTCGCAGGGTGATAACCTGCCCTTCATCCGTCACCTCGGTCGAGATCGTGGCGCCAAAGCCCGCAAGCATACGCTCGGTATGGTCGCGGGTCGGCTCGGATTCGATCACCACGGTTTCACCCGGGGCATTCAGCGCAGCAAGCAGCACCGCCGATTTGATCTGGGCCGAGGCAACCGGCGTCTTGTAACGCACGGGCACCGGATCCGCCGCGCCCTTGATCGTGACAGGCAGCCGCTTGCCCTCGCGCGCTGTTACCTCGCAGCCAAACAGCTCCAGCGGGTCAGTCACGCGCCCCATCGGGCGCCGCGACAGGCTGGCGTCGCCGGTGAAGGTCGCGGTGACCGGGGTCGTCGCCATCGCACCCATGATCAGCCGGACACCGGTACCCGAGTTGCCGCAGTCAATCACGCCCTCAGGCTCGGAAAAGCCGCCGACGCCGACGCCGTTCACCAACCACTCACCCTCTCCCAGACGTTCGACACGCGCGCCAAAGGCCTGCATGGCTTTGGCTGTGTCCAGAACGTCCTGACCTTCCAGAAGGCCGGTGATATGGGTCTCTCCCACAGCCAGGGCACCAAGGATCAGCGCGCGGTGGCTGATCGACTTGTCGCCCGGCACCTTGGCCTCACCCTTCAGGGGGCCCGAGCGGCGGGCAATCATCGGAAGCGGTTCGGCGGAATGTGACATGAAGGCCCCCTTGTACGTGTCGCGCAAGGTGATAGCGGTCACGGCTGGCCTATGCAATCGGCCCCGAAGCTTTCAGCCCCTGCGGCGAAAGGTGACGTAATGCGGCACCCGTCCTTCGCGCAGGGCCTTTTGCTCATAGCGCGTGGACAGCCAGTCGTCCCAGGCGTCTTTCCCTTCCGAGATCAGCTCGAAACCGGCCTGCGGAACTTCTTCCAGCGTCTGGCGGACATAATCAGGAATGTCGGTCGCTACGCGGAATTCGGCCCCCGGCTTCATCACCCGGTAAAGTGGGATCAGATGTTCGGGCGTGACGAAACGGCGGCGGTGGTGGCGCGCCTTGGGCCAAGGGTCGGGATAGTTCAGGAACGCCTTGCTGATCGAGCCTTCGGGCAGGACATCCATCAGATCGCGGGCATCGCCCGGATGGACGCTGACATTCGACACCCCCGCCGCGCGGATCTTGCCCAGCAGCATCGCGACGCCGTTGATAAAGGGCTCACAGCCAATGATCCCGATCTGGGGATAGCGGGCGGCCATGTGAACCATATGTTCGCCCCCGCCAAAGCCGACCTCCAGCCAGACCGGACGGTCATCGCCAAAGATCTGGGCCAGATCGATCGGCTTGCGTTCGGGGTTTTCATCAAGGGTAATGCCGCGCGGGCGCAGGTTGCCCAGATCCTCGGACAGATAGCCCTTTTGGCTCTGGCGCAGAGTTTTGCCATGACGGCGGCCGTAAAAGTTACGGCGCGGAGGTTTCGGGTCGAATTCGCTCATGCTCTTTCTCGGGTGGGCCGGCCGGGACCGGCCCATGCTCTCAGATCATTCGGCAGCCAGACGCGAGATGACCACCGTCACCTCGGGCTTCTTGCCGATCTCTTCCATCGAGACCTGACGGGTAAGGCGGCGGATGCCCTCTTCCAGCCGCTCGTCATCCATGACGGTCCGATCATCGGCACGCTCAAGGAAATCGGCCAGCGCAGCCTCGATATTCTCGGCCAGCGGTGCACCGCCACGGCCCCGTTCAGGCAGACCGGACAGTTCAACCCAGGCGTCGGGCAAGGGCGTGTCATCCTCATCAACGATGACCGAGACCATGGCATGACCGTTCAGCGCCATGCGGATGCGGTCGCGCACCACGCCATCCATGGCACCGATCAGCACCGAACCATCCAGATACAGCCTGCCGGTGTCGATCTGATCGACCACCCGCGGCGCGGTCCCGGACAGGTCCAGCATGGTACCGTTCGTCGCCACTGCCGCCGGAATGCCGCGCGCCTCGGCCAGCTTGGCATGCTCGCGCAGATGCATGTGTTCGCCATGCATCGGAATAACCATCTGCGGCTTCAACAGATCATGCACCGCCTCGATATCGGGGCGGTTGGCGTGGCCCGAAACGTGGTAAACCCCGTCATCGGCATCAAACAGGTCCACGCCCTTTTCCGACAGCGCATTCATGATGCGAATGACGCCGCGCTCATTCCCCGGAATGGTGCGTGAGCTGAAAAGGAAGCTGTCGCCCTCTTTCAGGTCAATGCCCAGATAGCGGCCACGCGACAACTGGGCACTCGCAGCGCGCCGTTCGCCCTGACTGCCGGTGACGATCAGCATCACCTTGTCGCGCGGCAGTTCCGAGGCCTCTTCCGGTCCGATCACCGGGGGGAAGTTGGTCAACACGCCGGTTTCGATTGCAACGGTGATCATGCGGCGCATGGCGCGGCCCAAAAGGCAGATCTTGCGCCCCGCGGCAACGCCTGCCTCGGCCAGCGTCTTGAGCCGGGCAATGTTGCTGGCAAAGGTCGTGGCCACCACCATCTGGCGCTGCGCGATGACGAAATCCAGCAGCGGATTGGCCAAAAGCGCCTCGGACCGGCCGGGATGGGGGGAAAACACGTTGGTCGAATCGCAGGTCAGGACCTTGACCCCCTGCCCTTCGTTGGCAATCTCGTGCCAGACCATCGGGTCAAAGGGCTCACCCACCACTGGCGTTCCGTCCAGCTTAAAGTCACCCGTATGGACGATCCGACCTGCCGGCGTGTCGATGATCAGGGCCGAACTTTCGGGAATAGAATGGCTGACCGGCACGAATTGCACACGGAAGGGACCTGCCGTCACCACGTCAGGCCGCGGAGCGTGAATATGTATCTGGTCGGTCGGCTGGCCCACCTCTTCCAGCTTCAGCCGCGCCAAGGCACCGGTAAAGCGGCGGCAATGCACAGGCTTTTGCAGCTTTGGCCACAAAAGGCCAAGTGCGCCAACGTGATCCTCATGCCCGTGGGTGATAAAGATTGCGTCGATCCGGTCGCGGTTCGCCTCAAGCCATGACACATCGGCCATGATCAGGTCGATACCCGGGGCGGATTCCATATCGCCAAAGGTAACGCCCAGATCGACGACGATCAGCCGCTCTCGTCCCGGCTCGCCATAGCCATAGACATAGGCGTTCATGCCGATTTCGCCCGCGCCGCCCAGCGGCAGATAGATCAGGCGCTCAGCCATTGCCCATCTCCTTGTTATAATCGTGAATGAGGCGCAGCCCATGCATGGTCAGGTCGTCCTCGATCGCGTCGAACAGATCAAAGCCCTGGTCGAACAGCGGCGCAAGCCCCCCGGTCGCGACGACCTTCATCTGGCGGCCTCGCTCTTCGCGGATCTTGTCCACCACGCCCTGCACAAGGCCGATATAACCCCAGTAAATGCCCGACTGGATACAAGCCACCGTATTTGTACCAATTACCTTGGGCGGCATAGTCACATCGACATGAGGCAGGCTGGCCGCCCCCATATGCAGCGCCTCAAGCGACAGGTTCACCCCCGGCGCAATGACACCTCCGACATAGGCGCCATCCGTGTCGACCACATCAAAAGTCGTCGCAGTGCCAAAATCGACCACGATCAGATCGGGGCCGTGGCGGTCGAATGCGCCCCAGGTGTTCACCAGCCGGTCGGGACCGACCACCGTGCCAAAATCAACCCGGGGGGCCACCGGCAACAGGCAGTCAGGCTTGCCCACAACCAGCGGGCGGGTGTCAAAATAGCGGTTGCACAGCACGCGCAGGTTGAACACCACCCGCGGCGCGGTTGAACTGATGATGCAGCTGTCGATGTTCAGCTCAAGCTTTTGCAATGAGATCAGTGTGGACAGCCAGACGAAATATTCATCCGCGGTACGCCGGTGGTCGGTCGAAATACGCCACATGCCGACGAATTGTTCGCCGTCCCAGACTGAAAAGACCGTGTTCGTGTTGCCGGTGTCGATGCAAAGCAGCATGGGCTAGCCTCTGAAATACACATCGGCGGCGGGAATAACCTGCCGCCCGTCAGAGCCGCGCAGGATCAGCGCGCCACTTTCGTCAATGCCTTCGAAGATACCGTGACTTTCGTTGGTGCCAGCACGAGCGATGATCGGCTCACCCAGCCGGGCGGCGCGCGCAAGCCAGGCGTTGCGGATCGGCCCAAAGCCGTAGGTTTCAAGCTGATCCTGCCAGCGCGCGAAAGCAGGGGCGAGCAGGTCCAGAAAATCCTCGGGCGCGACGGTATGGCCGGTCTCACCTTTGACCGAAACAGGCGGAACTGCCCCCGGCCCGACCAGATCCGCATCCGGAGCATCCGCCAGATTGACGCCGATCCCGACCGCAACAGCCTGAATGCCGGGACCGGATCCCGCGCTTTCCAAAAGAATGCCGGCGACCTTGCCACCGTTCAGCAACACGTCATTTGGCCATTTGATCGCCAGCCGCACCGAGGGGCCGCAGGCGTCACCAAGCGCATCATAAAGCGCCAGCGCCGCAACAAAGGACAGTTGTGCCGCGACCAGCGCCCCACCCCTGGGCCGGGTTACCAAGGTCGCGGCGAAATTCCCGGCGGGCATCACCCAGTCCCGGCCGCGACGACCACGGCCCGCGAATTGCTCGCGGGCCATCACCCAGGCTGGACCTGAGAGGCCGGGCGCCAGCCTCAGCGCCTCGGCATTGGTACTGTCGACGCGGGCCAGCACATGGCGGGCCACGCCTTCGGGCCAGGTATCACTCACCTTGCGCAGACTCGGCCGGCTGCTCGGCAGCGGCCACCGGACCTACCAGAGTCTCGGCGGCACGACCGGCAGCGGCATCGACACCGAACATGCTGACCGCGCCGACCAGCATCACCAGCGCCGGCACCATCAATGCCAGATACTGCACCGCGCCCATGCGGCTGGTGATGCCTTCACTCTCGGCACCAAAATACATGTAGTAGACGATGCGCAGATAGTAGAAGGCACCGATAACCGAGGCGATGACACCGGCGATGGCAAGCCAACCCATGCCCGCGTCGACCGCTGCGGTCAGCACGCCCAGCTTGGCAAAAAAGCCAAGGGTCGGCGGCACACCGGCAAGGCTGAACATCAGGACCAGCATCGCCAGCCCCTTGACCGGGTCGGTCCAGGCAAAACGGTTCAGCGCGGCAAGATCGGTCACCGGAACCCCGTCACGTTCCATCGACAGGATGAAAGCGAAAGTGCCGATGTTCATCACCGAATAGATGGTCATATAGAGCAGCATGCTCTGCACCCCGATCACGGTGCCGGACGCGAGCCCGACCAGCGCAAAGCCCATATGGGTGATCGAAGAATAGGCCATCAGCCGTTTGATATTGGTCTGGCCGATCCCGGCGATCGAGCCAAGGAACATCGACATCACCGCCAGCGCCGCGATGATCTGGCTCCAGTCCGAGATGACATGACCGAAGGCGTCAAAGACCAGCCGGGCGATCAGCGCCATAGCGGCGACCTTGGGTGCGGTCGCAAAGAAGGCGGTCACCGGGGTCGGCGAGCCCTCATAGACATCCGGCGTCCACATGTGGAACGGCACGGCCGAAACCTTGAAGGCCAGACCGACCAGCATGAACACCAGCCCGAACAGCACGCCAAGCGACAGATGTCCGGCCGAGATGGTCGCAATGATGCCCTGGAACCCGGTGGTGCCGACAAAGCCGTAGATCAGCGAGGTGCCATAGAGCAGCAAGCCCGACGAAAGCGAGCCCAGAACAAAGTATTTCAGCCCCGCCTCGGACGAGCGAACCGAGTCGCGGCGCATGGCGGCAACGACGTAAAGCGCAAGCGATTGCAGCTCCAGCCCCATATAGAGCGTCAGCAGGTCACCGGCCGAGACCATGAACATCATCCCCAGCACCGCCAGAGCGACAATGATCGGGAACTCAAAGCGCAGCATATTACGGCGCTGCATGTAATCAGCACTCATCGCCAGCACGCAGGCAGCAGCAACCAGCGTCACCACCTTGGCAAAGCGCGAAAAGCCATCGTCGATGAACATGCCATGGAAGGCGGTGCCATCGGTGCGATTGCCAAGACCAACCATGGCCGCGACGATCAGAAAGGCCGCGACAGTCAGCCACAGCAGCGTCCGCGCCAGCCTGTCCTTGCCGAGATAGGCCCCGGCCATCAGGGCGGCAAGCGCGTAAACCGCCAGAACCACCTCGGGCAGAATGGTCGAGAAGTCGAGCGAGGTCATGTCTGCCCCCTAGTGGCTGGCCTGAACCGCGGCAACGGGTGCCGCTGGCTGGCTCTGGTTGTAGTCTTGAAGAAGCGCGGAGACGGCCGGACCGGTCACATCGGTAACGAGCCGCGGATAAACACCGAGGATCAGCGTCATCGCAATCAGCGGCACAAAGATCCAACGCTCGCGCGGGGTCATGTCGGTGATCGACTTCAGGCTTTCCTTGATCAGCTGGCCCAGCGTCACGCGGCGATAAAGCCACAGCGCATAAGCGGCCGAGAAGATCACGCCCGTGGTCGCGACCAGCGCCACCCAGGTATTGACGCGGAAAGTACCCATCAACGTCAGGAATTCACCCACGAAACCCGAGGTGCCGGGCAGGCCCACGTTCGCCATGGTAAAGAACATGAACACCGCCGCATAGGCCGGCATCCGGTTCACGAGGCCGCCGTAGGCGTCGATCTCACGCGTGTGCATGCGGTCGTAGATGACCCCGACGCAAAGGAACAGCGCGCCCGAGACAAAGCCGTGCGACAGCATCTGGAAGATCGCGCCGTCGACACCAACCTGATTGGCGGCAAATATCCCCAGGGTCACGTAACCCATATGCGCGACCGAGGAATAGGCGATGACCTTCTTCATGTCCGACTGCGCCAGCGCCACCAGCGACGTGTAGACGATGGCAATGGCGGACAGCCAGAACACATAGGGCTGGGCAACAGCACTGGCGACCGGGAACATGGGCAGGCTGAAGCGCAGAAAGCCGTAACCGCCCATCTTCAGCAGCACCGCGGCCAGCAGGACCGAACCGGCGGTCGGTGCCTGAACGTGCGCGTCAGGCAGCCAAGTATGAACCGGCCACATCGGCATCTTAACCGCAAAGCTGGCAAAGAATGCCAGGAACAGCAGCATTTGCGTGCCGCCGATTACGGTCATGCCAAGCAGGCGGAAATTCTCGGACGGGAATTCATACTGCAGCAGCGCGACGATATCGGTCGTGCCCGAGATGCGATACATCGCGATCATCGCCACCAGCATCAGCACCGAGCCAAGGAAGGTGTAGAGGAAGAACTTGAAGCTGGCGTAGATGCGATCCTTGCCGCCCCAGATCCCAATGATCAGGAACATCGGGATCAGACCCGCCTCGAAGAACAGGTAGAAGAGGATGAGGTCCAGCGCGGTAAATACGCCGATCATCAGCCCTTCAAGCACGAGGAAGGCGATCATGTATTCCTTGACCTTATCTCCGACGTTCCAGGTCGAAAGAATGGTCAGCGGCATCATAAAGGTGGTCAGCAGCACGAACAGCACCGAAATGCCGTCCACGCCCATCTTGTAGCGCAGCCCCATGATCCAGGGGTGATCCTCGACGAACTGGAAGCCCGTATTCGCAGGATCAAACCGGAACAGCACAAAGAGCGAGATCACAAAGGTCGCCGTCGTGGTCAGCAACGCCAGCCATTTGGCATTGCGCGCAGCAGCTTCGTCCTGACCCCGCAGGAACAGCGCCATGATGATGGCGGCAACAATCGGCAGGAAGGTGATGATAGAAAGAAGGTTCGTCATGTCAGTGCGCGCCCCGCATCATCACCCAGATCAGCAAGCCCACGATGCCCAGAACCATCGCGAAGGCGTAGTGGAACAGATAGCCCGATTGCACCCGGACCGCCGCACGGGTCAGCCGCGGGATCAAACCCAGGGCCAGGCCGTTGATCGTGCCGTCAATTACGGCGCCATCGCCACCCTTCCACAGCAGTCGGCCAAGCCATTTCGTCGGCCGGACAAAGATGAAGTCGTAGATCTCGTCGAAGTACCACTTGTTCAGCAGGAACTGATACAGCGCCGATTGCTGGGCCGCCAGCCGCCGAGGCAGCGACGGATTGACGATGTAGAACATCCAGGCCGTGAACAGTCCGATCACCATGGCGATAAAGGGCGAAACCTTGACCCAGGCCGGGGCATTGTGCGCCTCATCCATGGTGTGGTTGTCAGGATGCATATAGATCGCACCACCAACCGGAGCTTCGATCGCAGCATGAGCGGTCTCGGCCGCAGCCTCACCCTCGGCAGCATCGGCGACAGCAGGCTCAGCCGGCGCTTCGGCGGTCGCGTGTTCCCCACCCACGCCTTCGGCCGTTTCATGCGAGCCGGCGATGTGGAAATACTCCGTCACCTTGTGATGGTCGCCAAAGAACGGACCATACCAGACCATACCGGCAAAGATCGCACCAATCGCCAGAACGCCCAGCGGAATGGTCATCACAGGCGGGCTTTCATGCGCATGGTCATGGGCATGATGATCGCCGCGCGGCTTGCCGTAGAAGGTCAGGAAGATCAGCCGCCAGCTGTAGAAGCTGGTGAAGCAGGCCGCGATGACCAGCATCCAGAAGGCATAGCTGCTGCCCGCCCAGGCGCTTTCGATGATCGCGTCCTTCGACAGGAAACCAGCAAAGCCGATATGGGTCAGCGGAATCCCGACGCCGGTGATGGCAAAGGTACCGATCATCATCGCCCAGAAGGTCAGCGGAATCTTTTTCCGCAGCCCGCCATAATTCCGCATATCCTGTTCATGGTGCATGGCGTGGATCACCGAACCGGCGCCAAGGAACAGCATCGCTTTGAAGAAGGCGTGGGTCAGCAGGTGGAACATCGCCGCCGAATAGACGCCGACACCGGCTGCCACGAACATATAACCCAGCTGCGAACAGGTCGAATAGGCGATGACGCGCTTGATGTCGTTCTGGACCAGACCGACGGTCGCAGCAAAGAAAGCCGTGGTCGCACCGATGATGACGATGAAGTTCTTCGCATCAGGCGCAAATTCGTAAAGCGGCGACATACGGCAGACAAGGAACACCCCGGCGGTCACCATGGTCGCAGCGTGAATCAGGGCCGAAACCGGGGTCGGACCTTCCATCGCGTCGGGCAGCCAGGTGTGCAGCAGCAGCTGTGCCGATTTCCCCATTGCGCCGATAAAGAGCAGGAAGCCCAGCAGGTTCGCCGCGTTCCAGTCACGCCACAGGAAATGCAGGCTGGTCTGCGCAAGTTCGGGCACCCGGGCAAAGATCGCATCGAACTGAACCGAGTCGGTCAGCCAATAGATGCCAAAGATCCCAAGCAGGAAGCCAAAGTCGCCGACACGGTTGACGATGAAAGCCTTCATCGCCGCCGCATTCGCGCTGGCCTTTTTATAGTAAAAGCCGATGAGCAGGTAGGAGGCGACGCCAACGCCCTCCCAGCCAAAGAACATCTGCAACAGGTTGTCGGCCGTCACCAGCATCAGCATGGCGAAGGTAAAGAAGGACAGATAGGCGAAGAAACGCGCTTTGTAATGCTCGTCATGCGTCCAGTTGTCGTCATGGGCCATATAGCCCAGCGAGTAGGTATGGACGAGCGCCGAAACCGTGGTCACCACGATCAGCATGATCGCGGTCAGCCGGTCGAGGCGGATGGCCCATTCGGCGTGGAAATCGCCGGTCACCACCCAGTCGAGCACCGGGATATGGCGTACCACCCCGTCAAACGACAGGAACAGGTACCAGCTGGCAAAGCAGACAAGGAACAGCAGCCCTGTGGTCAGGTATTGCGCGGCCTTTTCGCCGATCGCGCGCCAGCCAAGACCGGCGATCAGCGACCCGACGAGGGGCGCGAAGAGGACAAACTTTTCCATGACCGCTTATCCCTTCATCACGTTAACATCTTCCACCGCGATGGTGCCGCGGTTGCGGAAGAAGACGACCAGGATCGCCAGACCGATGGCAGCCTCGGCAGCGGCCACGGTCAGCACGAACATCGTAAAGACCTGACCGGCCAGGTCGCCCAGATGGGTCGAAAATGCGACAAAATTGATGTTCACCGCCAGAAGCATCAGCTCGATCGACATCAGGATGACGATGACGTTCTTTCGGTTCACAAAGATCCCGAAAATGCCGGTGACGAAAAGTATCGCCCCCACAACAAGATAATGAGTCAATCCGATCATCGTCCTGGTCCCTCCGGGTCGTTCACCCGTTGAATATCCGTTCGCTGTATGGGCCGCGCAGGCGGCCCGAATTGGCTAGGTGGCCCTAAGGGCGCTTCAGAGGCCCTGCCCCGGCTTCACATCCTTCAGCTCCAGTGTCTTGGCCGGGTCGCGCCACATCTGCTCAAGCACGTTCTGACGCTTGACGTCCTTGCGGTGACGCATGGTCAGCACGATCGCCCCGATCATCGCGACCAGCAGCACCAGACCGGCAAGCTGGAACATCAGCACATAGCGGTCATAGATCACGAGGCCCAGCCCATAGGTGTTCTGAACCGTCGGGTCCACAGGCGCAGCGCGCAGCGCCTCGGCGCTTTCCGAAGGCACCCAGCCCGAAAAGGCAATGCCCAGCTGCGCCAAAAGCACGACGCCGATCACCAGTGCCAGCGGCAGATAACGCGCCAGCTCGCCCTTGAGCGCGGCAAAGTCGATATCGAGCATCATCACCACGAACAGGAACAGCACCGCCACCGCGCCGACATAGACGACGACCAGCAGCATGGCCACGAATTCCGCGCCTTGCAGCACAAAGAGGCCCGCCGAAGCAAGGAAAGCAAGGATAAGCCACAACACCGAATGCACCGGGTTACGGCCGATCACCACCATGAAGCCCGCAACGCAGACACTGATGGCGAACAGGTAGAAAGCGAAGGTCATCATTCCTCGTCCTCCTCGGCATAGACGCTCTGGGCAACTTCAAGCGCCTTCTGCATCGCAGGCAGCCCGCCGAACATGCTCATCTGAAAGATCGTCTCGGCGATCTCGCGTTTCGTGGCACCGGCCGCAAGCGCCTGACGGATGGTCATGCGCAGCTGCGGCTCGGCCAGCGCACCCTGAACGGTGATCGCGCCTATGGTGAGAAGCAGGCGCGTCTTGGCGTCCAGCCCCTCGCGGTTGAAAGTCTTGCCGAACCACATTTCCAGCATGTCGGCAGGAATCGTCGGCACCAGCTTTTCAAGGCTGCGCATGTCGAGATGTTCAAGCGCAGGATTGATGGCGCGCGCCATCTCCTGGCCCGAAGCCATCATCTGCGCGAAAAGCCGGGCGAAAGCGTCGGTCATCTGTAGGGCGCATCCAGTTGCAGGTTGCGGGCGATTTCGGCCTCCCAGCGTTCACCGTTCGCAAGCAGCTTTTGCTTGTCGTAGAACAGCTCTTCGCGGGTCTCGGTCGCGTATTCGAAGTTCGGCCCCTCGACGATGGCATCAACCGGGCAAGCCTCCTGGCAAAAGCCGCAGTAGATGCATTTGGTCATGTCGATGTCATAGCGCGT
Organism: Paracoccus sp. TRP; assembly: GCF_000185925.1. Classification (NCBI taxonomy): domain Bacteria; kingdom Pseudomonadati; phylum Pseudomonadota; class Alphaproteobacteria; order Rhodobacterales; family Paracoccaceae; genus Paracoccus; species Paracoccus sp. TRP. Next base: position 116,504 of record NZ_AEPN01000003.1, read on the forward strand.
GGTGCGGCGCGAACCATCTTCACGCGGCTCGGCATCAATGGTGATGGCCTGCGCCGGGCAGATCGCTTCGCACAGTTTGCAGGCGATGCAGCGCTCTTCACCGTTCGGGTAGCGACGCAGCGCGTGCTCGCCCCGGAAACGCGGTGACAGCGGGCCCTTTTCGTGGGGATAGTTCAGCGTCGGCTTGGGCGAAACAAAGTAACGCATCCCAAGGCCAAAGCCTTTGATGAAATCCCACATGAGGAAATATTTGGTGGCACGGGCGAAATCAAAGGCCATCAGAACTGCTCCCCTTCCCTGGGAGCCGCGAAACGGTCGAACGCGGCGACATATTCCCGGACACGGGCACTGCTTTTCGCCTGCTCTGCACTGTCCAGATTGTTGGCGAGGAAATGTGCCAGTTCCACCTTGTCGGTCTCACTGGCTTTGGCGAATGCCTCGGCTAGCTTGTTGGCATACATGGCCTACCCTCCGACCGTGAAGCGGGCCCAGAAACCGCCCAGAACTTCATAGCGCGACAGGATCGCCACCAGCACCACCCAGCCCAGCGACAGGGGCAGGAACACCTTCCAGCCGATCCGCATCAGCTGGTCATAGCGGTACCGGGGCACGATCGCCTTGACCATGGCGAACATATAGAACCAGAACCACATCTTGATGACCATCCACCACCAGCCGTCGGCGATAAAGGGCACCGGCGACAGCCAGCCGCCAAAGAACAACAGCGAAAGCAGCGCACACATCAGATACATGGCGATGTATTCACCGGCCATGAACAGCAGATAGGGCGTCGACGAATATTCAGTCATGAAGCCCGCGACCAGCTCCGATTCCGCCTCGACGAGGTCGAAGGGCGGGCGGTTGCATTCGGCAAGCGCACTGACAAAGAACAGCACGACCATCGGCAGGTGCGGCAGCCAGTACCAGTTCAGCAGGCCGTAATCCCCGCGCTGCGCCTCAACGATGGCGGTCAGGTTCATCGAGCCGGTCGAAATGATGACGCCGATGATGATCAGACCCAGCGACACCTCATACGAGATCATCTGTGCCGCAGACCGCAGCGAAGCAAGGAACGGGTATTTCGAGTTCGAGGCCCAGCCGCCCATGATAACGCCATAGACCTCAAGCGAGGAGGCGGCAAAGATGAACAGGATGCCGACGTTGATATTCGCCATCACCCAGCCATCATCGAACGGGATGACGACAAAGGCAAACAGCGCCAGCATCATCGACAGAAAGGGCGCCAGGAAATAGACGAACTTGTCGGCACCGGCCGGGACGACGATTTCCTTGAAGACATATTTCATCGCGTCGGCAAAGGTCTGCAACAGACCCCAGGGGCCAACGACGTTCGGGCCGCGGCGCATCTGAACAGCCGCCCAGATCTTGCGGTCGCCATAGACCATGAAGATCAGCGAACCCATGACAAAGGCGATGACCGCCAGACCCTGCAAGAGCAGGCTGAGTGCGAAACCGTAGGGCGAGGCCCAGAATTCAGCCATGATCTTTCGTCCCTCTCATCACGCCGCGGGAATGCCGCGTGCCTTGCATTCCTGCAAGGTCTCTTTCGTTGTCATCACCGTCAGGCCCATCGGTTTTTTCTCGGAAAGGGTGAACACCGAGCCGACGACCATCTTGCCGTTGCGCTTGTCCCGGAGCGTGCGAATGTGGCGGGCATAGAGCGTCCCTTTCGCCTCGGCCCAGCTGGCCAGCGCGCATGTGGCATAGGCGAAGGCGGTGCCGCCGTCCACCCCGGGGCGAAGGTTTGCGGTCACTTCGACCAGACTGTCTTCACCCTTGCGCCCGTTTCCAAGCGTTGCGACCTGCGCACCCTGATAATCCTTGGGATCAGCCTCGAATGTCGCAGGCAGATTCAGCCGCAGCGGACGGGTCCGCGCAGCAAAATCGGCCAGTGCCTTTTCCTGCGCCGTCGGTTCGCGCGGCTTGACCGGCCCCATATCCGGCAGACCAGACAGGTCCAGCTCCAGGTTTGCATTCAGCGCCAGAAGATCGGCCTCGCTCACAGCAAAGGCGTTACGCCCCTCGGGGCTGTCCAGCGCCATTTCGGTCACTGACCCGTCGGGTTCGAGAATCAGGATCTCTCCCGATTTGGTCGAGATCCGGCCCCGGGTCAGGACCTTTTTGTTGGGCGATCCCGCATCGCTTTGCAGCACAGCCACGCCCAGTTCGGGCGGCTTGGGCTGCGGACGCGCGGCACCCTTATCCTCGCTGCAGGCCGCCAGCAGGCCAAGCGCGCCGATACCGATGAGCAGCAATGCAAGGCGGGGTCGCATCGCGTTACTCCGCCGCCAGAGCCGGAGCCCTGCGGGCCGCGGCCATTGCCGAAAGCTCGCCCATCAACGGCGACGAACGCGCGATCGGGTTGGTCAGATAAAAGTCCTTGATCGCATAGCGGAAGCTTGCCTGCCCCAGATCAAAGCGATCAAGCGGCTGCCATTCGTTCTGCGGCACCTGATCGATCTGGGCAAGATGCGGCACGGCCTCGATCAGCTTGCGACGCAGGCCGGCAAGACTGTCCCAAGGCTGGGTCTTGCCCAGTTCAGCCGAAAGTGCCCGCAGGATCGCCCAGTTCTCTTTGCCCTCACCCGGCGCAAAATTGGCGCGCATCGCCAGTTGCGGCCGGCCTTCGGTGTTTACGAACAGGCCGTTTTCCTCGGTATAGCAGGCGCCGGGCAGAATGATGTCGGCGCGATGCGCGCCACGATCACCATGACTGCCCTGATAGATCACGAAAGGACCGGGGGCGATATCGACCTCATCCGCACCGAGGTTATAGATCACCTCGGCCCCCTCAATGGCGGCGATCAGCCCGCCCTCGGTCACCGCACCGACATCCATGGCGCCAACGCGGCTTGCCGCCGTATGCAGCACCAGAAGCCTGCAGTCGCCTTGCTCGCAGATGCGCATGGCATGGGCCAGCACAGCCTCTCCATCGGCTTCGCGCAGGGCACCCTGCCCGACGATGACGATACCCGGGGTGCCATCCTTGTTCGACAGATCCTCGTCCTGCAGCTTGGCCAGCGCGGCGCGATCATTGCCAAAGTGATGGTATTCATAGGTCAGATCGACCGGCTCGCCGATCAGCGCGATCTGAGCGCCCTGCGTCCACGCCTTGCGGATGCGGGCGTTCAGGACCGGAGCCTCTTCGCGCGGGTTGGTGCCGATCAGCAGAATGCGCTTGGCGCTGTCGATATCCCCGATCCGCGCCGTGCCGACATAGGCTGAACGATTGCCGATCGGCAGGCGCGCGCCGTCAGTGCGGCATTCCACCTGACCGCCCAGCCCCTCGACCAGTTGCTTAAGGCTGAAGGCCGCCTCGATCGGGACCAGATCGCCGATCAGGCCCGTCACCTTACGGCCCTGCATGGCACGCGCAGCTGCCTCAAGCGCCTCGGGCCAGCTTGCCGGACGCAGCCGGCCGTTTTCGCGGATATAGGGCTTGTCGAGACGCTGGCGGCGCAGACCGTCCCAGACGAAACGGGTCTTGTCGCTGATCCACTCCTCGTTCACGCCATCATGGTTGCGTGGCAGGATGCGCATCACTTCGCGGCCCTTGGTATCAACGCGGATGTTTGACCCCAGCGCGTCCATGACGTCGATCGATTCAGTCTTGGTCAGTTCCCACGGACGGGCAGTAAAGGCATAGGGCTTGCTTACCAGCGCACCGACAGGGCAAAGGTCGATGATATTGCCCTGCATGTTCGATTCCAGCGTCTGGTTCAGATAGCTGGTGATCTCGGAATCCTCACCACGGCCGGTCTGACCCATCTGGGTGATGCCCGCGACCTCGGTGGTAAAGCGCACGCAGCGGGTGCAGCTGATACAGCGTGTCATATGGGTTTCAACCAGCGGACCAAGGTTCAGGTCCTCGCTGGCGCGTTTTGGCTCGCGATAGCGGCTGAAGTCGATCCCATAGGCCATCGCCTGATCCTGCAGGTCGCATTCGCCACCCTGGTCGCAGATCGGACAGTCAAGCGGGTGGTTGATGAGCAGGAACTCCATCACCCCCTCGCGCGCCTTCTTGACCATGGGCGAGTTGGTGCGGATCTCGGACGGCGCGCCGTCGGGACCGGGACGCAGGTCCTTGACCTGCATCGCGCAAGAGGCGGCGGGCTTGGGCGGGCCGCCCACGACCTCGACAAGGCACATGCGGCAGTTGCCGGCGATCGACAACCGCTCATGATAGCAGAAACGCGGCACCTCGACTCCGGCCAGTTCACAGGCCTGGATCAGGGTCATGTTGGGATCGACCTCGATAATCTTGTCGTCGATCTTGATCTTGCGAAGATCCGCCATCTTGTCTTCCCTTATCCCTCGCGACGGGAAACCATGCCGGACCGATCTCCGTCAGGTTCCATGCGATGCAATTGCTGGCCGAAGGCTGGCCTGGTTGTCCTGAGCGCCGTCATTCCCGTACCTTTACGAAGGCCCCGGAATAGATCGTCGGCACCAATCTGTCCTGTTCGCCATCACGCTCGACCATGACGCTTGCAGCATCGCCCCCGGTCTGCAGCATCACCGTCGCCCATACGGCGCCAGCGGCGTTATAGCTTACCTTGCGGTTAACATCGGTCGTATAGCGGCTGCCATCCGGGCGCCAGCACTGGATCTGTGCATCCGAGGCATTGCCGGTGATGCGCAAAAGCGGCGCGCCCGTGACGCTGCGGCTGACCTTGGTCCGCACACCCGGTCCGGTCGCATCGCATCTGATATCGGCCGGCGCAAAAACCGAAAACTTCAGATAGAACTTCTCGGCCGTCGGGGCGAAAGGCTGCGACGGCTCGCCTGCAAAGGCATCAGCCGCGATCATCGCCGCCGCTGCCGCCGCCATCAGGGTCAGACCTATGCGGTTCATCCAGCTCATCATTTCGCCACCAAAAGGCTGCCAATAATGGTATTACGCGCGATCTCTTGCCGACCGATGCGGCAATAGGTTTCAGGCTCGCTCTTCTTTGCGCCATTCCGGGTCAGATAGTCATCGGCAATGGCGTAGATGCGCCTCTTATCCTCTTTGCTGTCCAGAAAGGCGTCGATCTGAGCGCGTGAGTAACCCTTTTTCTCGGCATAGCGCTTAAGCTTGCGCGCCTCGCCATAGGCATAAAGGATGCGACCGTCGATGCTGGGACAGGTCCGGCGGATACGGTCGGCAATCCGTGCCGCAATTAGGCGGTCGTTGATGTATTTTTCCTGGCTCAGCGGTTCAAGCGCCACGGCAGGGCTCGACAGCATCGCGGCAATCAATGCAACGGGCAGGATTTTTTTCATGGCAGCAGCCTCCTCGTTATGACCTACAGCCATAACATGGGACCGGCGGAAAGATTTGCCAGTTTGGGTTGAAACCCGCGTGATCGCATGGGCCAGCAACCCGCACATGCGCCGCCGTTCCCCCAGGGGGGCCGGCTTTGTCATGAGGTGCGGAGCCCGGAACATGCGCTTACTCTGCCGCCATCGCGCCCATGCGGCCGGTACGCCTGGCCTTGATACGATCCTCGATCTCTTCGCGGAAGTTGCGGATAAGACCCTGGATCGGCCAGGCGGCAGCGTCGCCAAGCGCGCAGATGGTGTGGCCTTCGACCTGTTTGGTCACGTCGAAAAGCATGTCGATCTCTTCGATCTCTGCCTCGCCGCGAACCAGACGCTCCATCACCCGCATCATCCACCCGGTACCTTCGCGGCAGGGGGTGCACTGGCCGCAGCTTTCGTGCTTGAAGAACTTGGACAGACGCCAGATCGCCTTAACCACATCGGTGGACTGATCCATGACGATCATGCAGGCCGTACCAAAGGACGAGCGCAGCTCACGCATGCCATCATAGTCCATGATCGCGTTTTCGCATTGCTCGGCGGTCAGCACCGGGCAAGAGGCGCCGCCGGGGATCACCGCCTTGAGGTTTTTCCACCCGCCACGCACGCCACCGCCATGCTTTTCGATCAGCTCACGCATCGGGATCGACATGGCCTCTTCGACCACGCAGGGCGCGTTGATATGGCCGGTCAGACCGAACAGCTTGACCCCGGCGTTGTTCGGACGGCCAAAGCCCGCAAACCATTCGGGCCCGCGACGCAGGATGGTCGGCACCACCGCGATGGATTCGACGTTGTTCACCGTGGTCGGGCAACCGTAAAGCCCCGCCCCTGCAGGGAACGGCGGCTTCATGCGCGGCATGCCCTTTTTGCCTTCCAGCGATTCAAGCAGCGCGGTTTCCTCACCGCAGATATAGGCACCGGCGCCGTGATGCAGGAACAGGTCGAAATCCCAGCCCGAACCAGCGGCGTTACGGCCCAGCAGACCCGCATCATAGCATTCGTCGATCGCAGCCTGCAGCGCCTCGCGTTCGCGGATGAACTCGCCCCGGATGTAGATATAGGCGGTATTCGCGCCCATGGCGAAGCTCGCGATCAGCGCACCCTCGATCAGCGTGTGCGGATCGTGGCGCATGATTTCGCGGTCCTTACAGGTCGCCGGTTCGGATTCATCGGCGTTGATGACCAGATAAGAGGGACGGCCGTCCGACTCTTTGGGCATAAAGGACCATTTCATCCCGGTCGGGAAACCCGCGCCGCCGCGACCGCGCAGACCCGAGGCCTTGACCTCATCAATGATCTTGTCACGCCCGCGGGCGATAATGGCGGCGGTGCCGTCCCAGCAGCCGCGCTTTTTCGCGCCGGCAAGGCTGCGGTCGCCCATGCCATAGATATTCGTAAAGATCCGGTCCTGATCGTTCAGCATCGTCTCATCCTTGTCCCTGCGAGGACGCATTGCGCCGCCGCCAGATCCGCCAGGTCACCAAAAGCGACCAGATCAAGGCCCCAATCGCCACAAGATCGGCGAGAAAGGCGTATTTCGCGGGCCAGTCCCCCTGACCGCCCAACCATTGCACCCCCAGCCACAGCACCATGGTCACGGCGATCACCACCGCGACCAGACGCATCTGCCGGGCATCCGCCGCAGCGGCACCGGGCCCCTGCGACGTCTGCTGTCCTGTTTGGCGCGCCATCAGCTGGCCTCGCCCTTGTCGACGCGGCGAGAGTGTTCGGTCTCACCCCCCGCCGCCAAAAGTCGCGCCTGACCAACCCAGTCGTCAGCCTCGATCCGCCCGCCCATACGGCCCAGCCGCTCGGCATATTCGGCAATCCGGGCCTTGTCCCAACCGGCGATCTGCTCATAGCGGGTCACGCCATTGGCGTTCAGCCAGTCCGAAAGTTTGGGCCCGATACCCTTGATCCGACGCAGATCATCGCGGCGCTCGTCACCCGGGATCACCGTTGCTGTCGATTCATTGACAGGGCCAAGCACCTGCTCCGAAATCCCCTGCCCCGGCAAGGCACCGGCGACGATTGGTATCTGCGCGCCGGTATCATCGCACTCTGGGCCAAGTGAGCCACTGACGACCAGCCTTTCCGGCTGACTGTCTGCGGCGGCGCGCTGCCAATCGGTGCCGGTCATTCCCTGGCGGCCATCCTCAAACAGTTCGGGCCGGTCGTGACAAACCAGCCAGACCATCAGCGCACCGAACAGAGCAAAGGTCACGAGACCAAGGAACAGACCGGCGAACCAGTGCAGCTCACCAAGGCCCGAGGTGAACAACAGCACCACGACCCCGGCGATTGCCGCCGAGATCCAGCAGTTCCTGTTGCACTCTGCCCGTTCCATCGTGACCCGACTGCTCCTCTTTCCTTTCAGGCGTCGTTGCGCGCGGCAAGCCAAGGCGTCGAGAGCGGAACCTCGGTCCCGTCGATGCGCCTGATCGTTTCGCCCAGCTGGACCGCACGCGCCACGCTGCCGTTATAAGCCTCGCCGCCCTTCAGATCGGCAAGCGCCACCGGACCGCCCAGAGGTTCGGCCGAGAAGCGGCCGTTCTGCGGCCCCGGTACCGGCACCTCGCCAGCCGCGATACGGTCGATCAGTTCGGCCAGTTTCTCTGCCGTCAGATCCTCGTAGAAATCCTTGCCGATCTGAGCCATGGGCGCGTTTGTGCAGGCGCCAAGGCATTCGACCTCTTCCCATGAGAAACGGCCATCGGCGGAAAGCGTGTGCGGCTCGGCCGCAATCTTTTCCTTGCAGACCCGGATCAGATCCTCGGCCCCGCAGATCATGCAGGTGGTGGTGCCGCAAACCTGAATATGGGCAACCGAACCAACCGGTTGCAGCTGAAACATAAAGTAGAAGGTCGCGACCTCAAGCGCCCGGATATAGGGCATGCCCAGCAGGTCGGCGCAATATTCGATGGCCGGACGGCTTAGCCAACCTTCTTGCTCTTGCGCGCGCCACAGGACCGGTATGATCGCCGATTGCTGGCGACCTTCCGGGTATTTGGTCATCTGGGCACGGGCCCATTCGAGGTTCGCAGGCGTGAACTCGAACGAGTCAGGCTGGATGGGGGACAGACGGCGCAGCATCAGCGGTCAACCTCTCCGAAAACGATGTCGAGCGTGGCGATGATCGCCGGAACGTCGGCCAGCATATGGCCGCGCGCCATCCAGTCGATCGACTGCAGATGCGCGAAACCGGGCGCGCGCAGTTTGGCTCGCCACGGCTTGTTGGTGCCGTCGGCCACCAGATAGACGCCGAATTCACCCTTGGGCGCCTCGACCGAGGCGTAGACCTCGCCCGCCGGGACGCGGAAGCCCTCGGTGTAAAGCTTAAAGTGGTGGATCAGAGCTTCCATGTCGCGTTTCATGTCGGCGCGTTTCGGTGGGGTCAGCTTGCCACGGGCAAGAACGTCCCCAACCGGCTCAGCACGCAGCTTTTGCACTGCCTGTTTCATGATTTTGCACGATTCGCGCATCTCGGCCATGCGGCACAGATAGCGATCATAGCAGTCGCCGTTCTTGCCAACCGGGATCTGGAAGTCGAACTCGTCGTAGCATTCATAGGGCTGCGCGCGCCGCAGGTCCCATGCAAGGCCCGAGCCGCGCACCATGACACCGGTGTAGCCCCAGTTCAGCGCGTCCTCTTCGGTCACGATGCCGATATCGACAAGGCGCTGTTTGAAAATCCGGTTCTCGGTCAGCAGCGTGTCGAGGTCATCGACCAGCTTCGGGAAACGCTCGCACCATTCTTCGATATCATCGAGCAGATCAGGCGGCAGATCCTGATGCACTCCGCCCGGCCGGAAATAGGCCGCGTGCAGGCGTGCGCCGCAGGCGCGTTCGTAAAAGACCATCAGCTCTTCACGCGCCTCGAACCCCCACAGCGGAGGGGTCAGCGCGCCGACGTCCATTGCGCCGGTGGTGATGCCCATCAGATGGTTCAGAATCCGACCGATTTCCGAGTAAAGCACCCGGATCAGGCTTGCACGGCGCGGAATCGCCGTGCCGGTCAGCCGCTCGATCGCCAGACACCAGGCATGCTCCTGATTCATCGGCGCAACATAGTCTAGCCGGTCCAGATAGGGCAGGTTCTGCAGATAGGTGCGGCTCTCCATCAGCTTTTCGGTGCCGCGATGCAGCAAGCCGATATGCGGGTCGGCACGCTCGACGACCTCGCCGTCCAGCTCCAGCACCATGCGCAGCACGCCGTGGGCGGCCGGGTGCTGCGGACCGAAGTTGATGTTGAAGTTGCGAATGCTCTGTTCGCCGGTCAGGGCGTCCACCGAGCCGTCGTCATAGCTGTTCTTGCGGATGTCGCCGTCCATGGTCAGCCCTCAAATCCGATGCGGAGCGCGCAGCCCCTGCTGCGCGACTGCGGTCACTTCTTTGCCTCCGGCGCCTTCTCGTCACCCGGAAGCACGTATTTCGCGCCTTCCCACGGAGACAGGAAGTCGAACTGGCGGTATTCCTGAACCAGATTCACCGGCTCATAGACCACGCGCTTTTCAAGATCGTTCCAGCGCACCTCGACATAGCCGGTGGTGGGGAAGTCCTTGCGCAGCGGATAGCCACGAAAGCCGTAGTCGGTCACGATCCGGCGCAGGTCGGGATGGCCCGAGAACAGGATGCCGAACAGGTCAAAGACCTCGCGCTCATACCAGCCGGCGCCGGGGAAAACCCCGGTCAGGCTCGGGACCAGCTCATCCTCGCGCACCTGAACTTTCACCCGAATGCGCTGGTTCTGATACATCGACAGCAGGTGGTAGACCACGTCGAAACGCGCCGGACGTGCCGGGTTGTCGACCGCAGTAATGTCGATCAGCGTTGAAAAGCGGCAGTTCGGATCGTTGCGCAGAAATTCGATCAGCCCGAGCACGCCCGACAGCGTCGCATTCACTGTCAGTTCGCCAAACGCAATCTCAGTCGAGATCACGTCGCTTTCGCGGCGCAGCGAGATATGCTCGGCCAGTTCCTGCAGCGTTTCGTCAGAGATGGTTTGAGACATGGCTCACCTCACCAGCGTGCCGGTACGCCGGATGCGGCGCTGAAGTTGCAGGATGCCGTAAAGCAGCGCTTCGGCGGTCGGAGGGCAGCCCGGAACATAGATGTCCACCGGCACGATACGGTCGCAGCCGCGCACCACCGAATAGGAATAATGGTAATAGCCACCGCCATTGGCACAGCTGCCCATCGAAATGACATAGCGCGGCTCGGGCATCTGGTCATAAACCTTGCGCAGAGCCGGGGCCATCTTGTTGGTCAGGGTACCCGCGACGATCATCAGGTCCGACTGGCGCGGCGAAGCCCGCGGCGCGGTCCCGAACCGTTCAAGGTCATAGCGCGGCATCGAGGTCTGCATCATCTCGACTGCACAGCAGGCCAGACCAAAAGTCATCCAGTGCAGCGAGCCGTTGCGGGCCCAGTTGATGATGTCCTCGGTCGTGGTCAGCAGGAAGCCCTTGTCCTGCAGCTCGCGGTTCAGCTCGGCCGTGGCGAATTCACGATCGACGCCGGCCGTATTGGCTCCGGTCATCACGCCCATTCCAGCGCCCCTTTCTTCCATTCATAGGCAAAGCCCACGGTCAGAACGCCCAGGAAAAGCATCATACCCCAGAAGGCCACATCCGACAGGCTGGCAAAGCTGACCGCCCACGGGAACAGGAAGGCCACTTCGAGGTCAAAGATGATGAACAGGATCGACACCAGATAAAAGCGGACGTCGAACTTCATCCGCGCGTCGTCAAAGGCGTTGAAACCGCATTCATAGGCGCTGACCTTTTCCGGGTCCGGATTGCGCACGGCGATGATCGCGGCAGCCAGAATCAGGACAATGGCAAGAGCCGAGGCCATTCCCAGAAAAACCAGGATGGGCAGATATTCTTGCAGCAGATATTCCACTGGATTGGGCTCCCTTTCACTCGCAGGAACCCGACTGGCGCCCCGCGATGGGTTTGGCTAGGGTCCGTTTATCCCCGGTCGCGGATATGGTCAACGGTAGGACCCCGCTTCACACCGGCTTTACGGCCCGCGCATGGCAGCAAAAACGCGAAATGCGCCAAAAGATACTATAAGGTGTTTTACTCAACTTTTCGGCCGATCTGGCCGAGATGAGTGTTGCGAAAGCCTAAAGGCTCTTTCAGCCCATACCCCAGCGCCCGATCCAGTCCGATATGGGCAAGCCACAGACCGCCCCCTGCAATCAGCCCTGTCGATCCCAGCGCCACGCCCAGAACCATCATAAGAAAGGCCAGGGCATATAGGTGACCCAGGTTGTACAGCACGGCCCCGGCCCGCGGCCCGGCCAGATAGCCCACCATGCTGAGATCAGGCGCAAACAGCACCGCCAGCCAGATCAGCCAGCCCCAACCCGGAGCGGCCTGAGCCGCGATCAGCAACCCGGCAAGAGCCAACCCCGCGCCTTCGACACGCTGCCAGAGGATGGCGCTCATTCCGCAGCGCGGCTGCGCGCCGCCTCAAGCATCGGGGCCAGATAGCGGCCAGTGTGGCTTTCAGGAACCTCTGCCACCTCTTCCGGAGTCCCGGTGGCGACAATGCGTCCGCCGCCATCGCCACCCTCGGGCCCGATATCAATGATCCAGTCGGCGGTCTTGATCACATCAAGGTTATGTTCGATCACCACCACCGTATTTCCCTGATCAACCAAGGAGTGCAGCACTTCCAGCAGCTTGCGCACGTCCTCGAAATGCAGGCCCGTCGTCGGCTCGTCGAGGATATAAAGCGTCTTTCCGGTGGCACGCCGCGACAGCTCTTTGGACAGTTTGACCCGCTGCGCTTCGCCGCCCGACAGGGTCGTCGCCTGCTGGCCGACTTTGATATAGCCCAGCCCCACCTCGACCAGCGCATCCATCTTTTCGCGAATCGAGGGAACGGCCTTGAAAAACTCCTGCGCGTCCTCAACAGTCATGTCGAGCACATCGGCGATGGATTTGCCCTTGAAGGTCACCTCCAGTGTCTCGCGATTGTAGCGCTTGCCTTTGCAGGTTTCGCAGGTGACATAGACGTCGGGCAAAAAGTGCATCTCGATCTTGATAACCCCATCGCCCTGGCAGGCCTCACAGCGACCACCCTTGACGTTAAAGCTGAACCGGCCGGGCTTGTAGCCACGCGCCTTGGCCTCGGGCAGACCGGCGAACCAGTCGCGGATCGGGGTAAAGGCGCCCGTATAGGTCGCGGGATTCGAACGCGGCGTGCGTCCGATCGGGCGCTGGTCGATGTCGATCACCTTGTCCAGCTGCTCCAGCCCCTTGATCGTCTCGCAGGGAGCGGGGGTCTGGCGTGCGCCATTCAGTCGCAGGCTCGCAGTTTTGAACAGCGTCTCGATAGTCAGGGTTGATTTGCCGCCACCCGAAACGCCGGTCACGCAGACAAACTTTCCAAGCGGGAACTCGGCAGTCACATTCTTGAGATTGTTGCCGCTGGCACCGACCACGGTAATCGCCTTGCCATTGCCCTTGCGGCGCTCAGCCGGGACCTCGATCCGGCGGGCACCGGACAGATATTGCCCGGTCAGGCTTGAGGGATCGGATGCAATCTCGGCCGGAGTGCCCTTGGCGACAACCTGTCCGCCATGCACCCCTGCCCCCGGGCCAATGTCAAAGACATAATCGGCATGGCGAATCGCATCCTCGTCATGTTCGACCACCAGCACCGAGTTGCCCTGATCGCGCAGCCCCTTCAGCGTCGCGAGCAACCGGTCATTGTCGCGCTGATGCAGGCCGATTGACGGCTCATCAAGCACGTAAAGCACGCCCGTCAGCCCCGAGCCGATCTGACTGGCCAACCGGATGCGCTGGCTTTCGCCACCCGACAACGTCCCAGCAGCGCGCGAGAGCGTCAGGTAATCAAGCCCGACATTGACCAGAAAACCCAAACGCTCACGAATTTCCTTGAGAATGGCTGCAGCAATCTCGTTTTTCTGCCTGGTAAGGTGGTTGGGGGCTTCTTCCACCCAGGCCAGCGCCTCTTTGATCGACAGCTCGGTGACTTTGCCGATGTGGCTGCCGGCGATCTTGACGGCCAGCGCCTCGGGCTTCAGCCGATAGCCGTTACAGGAACCGCAGGGACGGTTGTTCTGATATTTCTCGAACTCTTCGCGCACCCAGGACGAGTCGCTTTCGCGCAGCCGACGTTCCATATTCGGGATTACGCCCTCAAACCGGCGCGTTACTTCATAAACACGGCCGGAATCGTCAAAACGGAAGGGGATCTCATCCGTGCCAGAGCCGTACAGGAACATCCGCCGCACATCCTCGGGCAGATCTTTCCAGGCAGTTTTCTTGTCGAACCCGTAAAATTTGGCCAGCGCATTGATAGTCTGGGTCAGATAGGCCGATTTCGACTTGGCCCAAGGTGCAACAGCCCCCTGTGCGACCGAAAGCGCCGAATCGGGAACAATCAGCCGCTCGTCAAAAAACAGCTCTACCCCCAGCCCATCACAGACCGGGCACGCCCCGAAAGGCGCGTTGAACGAGAAAAGCCGCGGCTCAATTTCAGGGATGGTAAAGCCGCTGACCGGGCAGGCGAAGTTCTCGCTGAAGGTAATCCGCTCCGGCTCCCCCTCCGCCGGGGCTGTTTCAAGCACGGCAATGCCGTCCGCAAGATCCAGCGCGGTACGAAAACTGTCGGCAAGCCGGGTCTCCATCCCCTCGCGCACGACGACGCGGTCAACCACCACATCAATATTATGGCGAAATTTCTTGTCCAGCACCGGCGGCTCGTCCAGCTCGTAAAACTGGCCGTTCACCTTTACGCGCTGAAAGCCCTGTTTGCGCAGCTCAAGAAACTCTTTCTTATACTCACCCTTACGATCTCGGACGATGGGCGCCAACAGATAGGCACGCATACCCTCGGGCATCTCCATCACCCGGTCCACCATATCCTGAACCTGCTGCGCCTCGATCGGCAGGCCGGTCGCGGGACTGTAAGGCGTGCCAGCGCGGGCAAAGAGCAGCCGCAGATAGTCATAGATCTCGGTCACCGTGCCGACGGTCGAGCGCGGGTTTTTCGAGGTGGTCTTTTGCTCGATCGAAATCGCCGGAGACAGGCCCGAAATATGATCCACGTCCGGCTTGCCCATCATGTCGAGGAATTGCCGAGCATAGGCAGACAGGCTTTCGACATAACGCCTCTGCCCCTCGGCATAGATGGTATCAAAGGCGAGCGACGATTTACCCGAACCCGACAACCCGGTGATCACCACCAGCCTGTCGCGCGGAATGTCCATATCCACGTTCTTCAGATTATGTTCGCGCGCGCCGCGAACCTCGATGAACTTTTGTTCCATCGCGCCAGTCCTGATTCCGCCAAGTGCATCAGATAGGCATCCGGGCCGAAATGGCAACCACAAATGGAACAAACCGTGAATATTTTCCACTTGCGTCCCAAGGCAACCATGCCTCATCCTTGGTCATGAGTCGAAAGCGGAGGCGACCATGACCCGTCAGCATTACACGGGAGGATGCCAGTGCGGTGCGATTAGCTATAAGGTCGATGCCGATCTGGAACGGACCTTCACATGCAATTGCTCACGCTGCAAACGGATGGGGTTTGTCCTGACCTTTGTTTCCAGGGAAGACTTTCATCTGGTCAAGGACGGGCCGGTGACAGAGTATCTGTTCAATCGCCAGCAGATCCACCACCGCTTCTGCCCAACCTGCGGAGTCGAGGCCTATGCCTTTGGCAAGGGGCCCGATGGAAGCGATGTGGTGGCGGTAAATGTGAATTGCCTCGATGGAATCAACCCGCGCGCGCTGGCCAGCCAGGCGGTGGACGGAGCCAGCTACTAACCGCCCGTATGGCTCATATAGCGGCTGACCCGGCCCGACACATGTCGCCGGGAATAGTCGAAATCATGACCTTTAGGCTTGCGCGCAATCGCTTCGCGAATGGCGGTGCGCAACGCATCGTCCTCTGCGCTGCCGCGCAGGGGTGCACGCAGATCCGCCCGGTCTTCTTGTCCAAGACACATGAACAGCTCGCCCGTGCAGGTGACCCGGACACGGTTGCAGCTTTCGCAGAAATTATGGGTCAGCGGCGTGATGAAACCGACCTTTTGCCCGCTCTCTTCAAGGCGGACATAGCGCGCCGGCCCCCCGGTGCGTTCGGCCAGAGGCGTCAGCGTAAAACGCGTGGCCAGCCGGTCACGCAGCTCCGACAACGCCCAATACTGGTCCAGCCGCTGCGCATCACCCATCTCACCCATCGGCATGACCTCAATGAAGGTCAGGTCGTGGTCATGTTCGGCACACCAATCTATCAGCGGGAAAAGCTCATCTTCATTAAAGCCTTTTAGCGCCACCGTGTTGATCTTGACGCGAAGGCCCGCCGCTTTCGCGGCCTCGATCCCCTCCAGCACCTGCGGCAATCTGCCCCAGCGGGTGATCTGTGAAAAGCGGTCCTTGTCCAGCGTATCAAGCGAAACGTTGACCCGCCGGACCCCGCATTCGGCCAGTTCGTCGGCGAAACGCGCCAACTGGCTGCCGTTGGTGGTCAGTGTCATCTCATCAAGCCCCGCCCCCAAATGGCGCGACATGGCACGAAAGAATTCCATGATATTGCGCCGCACCAGCGGCTCACCACCCGTAACCCGCAGCTTGCGCACACCAAGCCCGACAAAGGCGGAACAGAGGCGATCCAGCTCTTCAAGCGTCAGCAGATCGCGCTTGGGCAGGAACTGCATATGCTCGGCCATGCAATAAGTGCAGCGAAAATCGCAACGATCCGTCACCGACACCCGAAGATAGGTGATCGGCCTGGCAAAAGGGTCTGTCAGCGGGGCCTGAGCGTCCATTGCTTAAAGATAAGGCTGGGCTTGCATCGGCACAAGCCAGCCGATCCGTTAATATTGTCATAACCACGAGTTGAAGCTCGGGTGGACATGCAGGGTCGCGCGGGGCTAGCCTTCTCTTCGGACAATGAGGACGAGGAACTGCCGATGACCAGGCCGATCATGCTGTTTTCGGGCGCGCTGGCGCTGCTGGTGCTGACTGCCTGCACCCAGCCATCGCAAACACAAAACGCGCCTAAGGCCGAGGTGATCGACCCCGCGACCGGCCAGCCGGTAATTGCGGGCCCCGATCTGACCGGAACGGCGCCGCGCACGCCGGGCAAGACCATCACTACAGCTGCCCGCCCCTCGCCCGCAGCGCGCACCGCGGCAGAGTTCGACACCACGACACGTGAGCAAAAGGCAGCCGCCGCAGCCCCGCCCGCAGCGGCCGAGCGTCGGCTGGGTGCCACGGTCGCCTCGCTTGGCGACCCGTCGCAGCCGGGCTTCTGGATCAAGACACCGCTGGCGAAATCCGAAGCTGATGGCCGTATCGTAAACCCCGAAAACGGCAAATCCGCGAAAGTGCGGCTGATCCCGCTTGGTGGTCCGGCCAGTGGCGGCAGTCAGGTTTCGCTGCCCGCGCTACAACTGATCGGCGTCAGCCTGACCGATCTGCCCACCATCGAGGTTTACGGGAACTGACGCCTAAGGGTGGCTGTTGCGATTTTCGGGCAGCCAGCGCCCCGCCTCACGCCGAGCAAAGGGTTTCAGCCGCCCCCCATTGGCCGCGAGCCAGTCGCGGACGCACTGCGGATCGTGTTTCGAATGATCGCGCAGCCACCAGCCGATAGCTTTCTGAATGAACCACTCCCGGTCATCAGCAAGCTTTTCCAGCCAGGTCAGCACCCTATCACGACGGGCCAGATCGTCCGCTTTGGGATTCCGGATCGACGTCCAGGGCAAAGTCCCGACAAGCGCTGCGCGCCGGACCCAGAAACCGGGGGCTTCGAGCCATGTCTCGACCTCATCCAGGCGCGCCGGATCAGAGATCAGCCGGCGGGAACCCGCTTTCATAGCGTGATCGGCGATGGCCCAGGCGTCGAACTGCGGCACCCAGCTGGCAATCAGCCGCCAGACCTCGTCATCGGGGCGAATACGGGCCTGGGTCAGCAGCTTTGCCGCTGCGATCCGTGCCTCATGCACATTGCTGTCCCAAAGGTGACGGGCGAGTTCTATCCGACCAGGCAGATCCAGCCCTGCACGCCACCCCCGCGCCAGTTCGTCGATCACAGGGACGGCGACGCCCAGATAGGGACGGGGCGCCTTGTGATAGGCGGCCATCCCGGCCGCCTTTCCGGGGTCGCCCAATGCCTTCAGCTCGTCCAGTTCCCGCATCTTTCCCTGCGCTAAAATGGTCCCTGCTGCCCTTTACTCGACCGTCACCGATTTTGCGAGATTGCGCGGCTGGTCCACATCGGTCCCCTTGGCGACCGCCGTGTGATAGGCAAGATACTGCATCGGGACCGCATATAGGATCGGCTGAAACAGCCCGCCGCCCTCGGGCATGGCAAGGCTCGCGCGCACGCCGTGGCCGGCGGCGGAAATCCCCTCTGCGTCCGAGATCAGCAGCACCTGACCATGACGCGCCATTACCTCTTGCATGTTCGAGACAGTCTTATCGAAAAGCCCGTCACGCGGTGCCAGCACCACGACCGGCACGTTGCGGTCGATCAGCGCGATCGGCCCATGCTTGAGCTCACCCGAGGCGTAACCTTCGGCATGGATATAGCTGAGCTCCTTGAGCTTCAGCGCCCCTTCGAGCGCCACGGGATAAAGCGGGCCGCGGCCGAGATACAGCACGTCCTGTGCCTCAGAGAGCCAGCCAGCAAGGCGGCGGCATTCGTCACTGATTCCAAGCGCCTGCTGCAACAGCCCCGGCAAAGCCCGCAGGTCAGCGAGATGGCCAGCCAGTTCAGCCTCGGTCATCCGCCCGCGATCCACTGCCGCCTTGAGCGCCAGGATCGCCAAGACCGCAAGCTGGCAGGTAAAAGCCTTGGAAGAGGCCACGCCGACCTCAATCCCCGCCAGCGTCGGCAAGGCAATATCGGCGTCGCGCGCGATAGCCGAGGTACCGACGTTCACCACACCCACGGTCTGCGCAACCTTGCCGCGCGCATAATGCAATGCGGCCAGCGTATCGGCGGTTTCACCCGACTGGCTGACAAAGATCGCCCAGCTTTCCGGCGAAAGCGGCGGTTCGCGATAGCGGAATTCGGACGCTACATCCAGATCGCAAGGCAGACCGGCGAGGCTTTCAAACCAATAGCGCGCTACATGCGCGGCATAAGAGGCCGTGCCACAGGCGACGAGCGTCAGGCGGTCAACGGCACTGAAATCCAGTGCCTCGGGCAACATGATCCGGTCGCCCTTGATATAGTGGTTCAAAGCATCGGCCAGCACGACAGGCTGTTCGGCGACCTCTTTGGCCATGAAATGGCGGTAGCCGCCTTTGTCGATCTGGGTCGCGCCGACGTCGATCTGCTGGATTTCGCGATTGGCAGGCCGACCCTCGGCATCAAAGATCTCGGCCCCCGAGCGGCGGATGATGACGTGATCGCCATCCTCAAGATAGGTGATCCGGTCGGTAAAGGGCGCAAGCGCGATGGCGTCCGAGCCAAGAAACATCTCACCCTTGCCATGGCCGACGGCAAGCGGGCTACCCTTGCGCGCCCCGATCATCAGATCGGTCTCGCCCTCAAACAGAAAGGCCAGAGCAAAAGCACCGTGCAGCCGCGCGAGGGTGGCGCGCGCGGCCTCGATCGGGTCAAGGCCCTGCCCCAGATGCCAGGCAGTCAGCAGCACCACGGTTTCGGTGTCAGTTTCGGATTCCGGCTGAAGCCCAAGCCGCGTCACCTCATCGCGCAGTTCACGAAAATTCTCAATGATGCCGTTATGAACCACCGCAACCGGGCCGCTAAGATGGGGGTGCGCGTTTGCCTCGGTCGCGGCGCCATGGGTGGCCCAGCGCGTGTGGCCAATGCCGGCATGACCGGGCAGCGGCAGATGAACCAGGCGGTCCGACAGGTTCACCAGCTTGCCGACCGCGCGCCGCCGATCCAGCCGACCGTCGTCATCCACGGTGGCGACGCCGGCACTATCATAGCCGCGATACTCCAGCCTCTTCAGTGCCTCGACCAGTTGGGGCGAGACCTGATGGTTGCCCAGAATTCCGATAATGCCACACATGGATCAATTTCCCTTCTTTTGCCGCAGGGCCTGCATCAGTCGCGCGGCAAGACCCGGTTTCATCACTTGCCGGGCGCGGCCCAGCGCCAGAGCGTCGTCCGGCACATCCTGCGTAATGACCGAACCCGAGCCGGTCATCGCCCGAGCCCCTACCCGCACCGGTGCGACCAGCATCGTATCCGAGCCGATGAAGGCATTGGCCCCGATTTCAGTCCGATGCTTGGAAACGCCGTTATAATTGCAGGTCACGGTGCCGGCACCGATATTCGTACCTTCGCCGACATGGGCATCGCCCAGATAGGTCAGATGACCGACCTTGACCCCTTCGTCGAGCACCGAGTTCTTGATCTCGACGAAGTTGCCGACGTGCACATCGCCACCCAGCTCCGCGCCGGGCCTCAGCCGCGCAAAGGGGCCAACCGTGGCACCTGCGCTGACATGGCAACCTTCGAGGTGGCAAAATGGCAGGATCTCGGCCCCGCTTTCGATCGTCACGCCGGGGCCAAAAACAACGTTCTGACCGATGATGGCATCGCGGCCGACGTACGTATCAAGTGCGAACCAGACCGTGTCGGGATCAATCAGGGTCACGCCGCTCTCCATCGCCCGCGTGCGCGCGCGGGTCTGAAACACCGCCTCGGCCCGGGCCAGTTCGGCGCGGGTGTTGATGCCCAAAGTCTCTGCCTCATCACAGGTGACCACCTCGACCCGATGGCTGGCGGCGCGGGCCAGTTCCGGAATGTCGGTCAGGTAATATTCACCGGCTGCGTTCTGATTGCCGATACGGGGCAGGAATTCACGCAATAGCGCCGCATCCGCCGCCAGAACGCCCGAGTTGACCAGCCGGATCGCCCGCGTAGCTTCATCGGCGTCCTTGTATTCGACGATACGCTCCAGCCCCTCAGGACCGGTAACCAGGCGGCCATAGCGCCCGGGATCTGCAGCTTCGAACCCCAGCACCACCACATCGGCGGGATGCGAGGCCAGTCGCGACAATGTTTCCTCTCCGATGAAGGGCGTGTCGCCGTAAAGGACGATCACCCTGCCATCGAACCCGTCAAGCAGCGGCATGGCCTGGCTGACGGCATGAGCCGTGCCGAGTTGTTCTTCTTGCAGCGCGATGCGTGCCTCGGGCTCAAGACGCGTAACCGCCTTGCGAACAGCTTCGGCACCGTGACCGGCAACAACGACCACCGCCTGGGGTTCAAGCGTCCGGCCAGCGGCCAGCGCATGACCGACCAGCGGCACACCTCCCAACCGGTGCAGAACCTTGGGCAGATCCGATTGCATCCGGCTGCCCTGCCCGGCAGCAAGGACGATCAGGGCTACGGGTTTATCGGTCATCTCTGCCTCTTGCCTGTTCCTTATCCCTCCGCAGCGTTCTACCTAGAGGACGTGAGGCGCGAAAGGCCCTGACAGATCACACATTTTGACGGAAGGTTACAGCATGGCAGGAACGGTGGTCTTTGATCTGGACGGAACGCTGGCCGATACCTCGGGCGATCTGATCGCCGCGGCCAATGCCTGTTTTCAGGCGCGCGGCCTTGGAGCACTGCTGGACCCGGTCCGCGATGCGCTGATCGCCTTCCACGGCGGGCGCGCGATGCTGCGCGCCGGTTACGCAAGGCTGCCCGCCGATATGCTGTTGCCGCCCGGCGCCGAGGATGAGGATTATCCTCGCCTGCTGACCCATTACGGCGATGCGATCGCGGTCCATACCCGGCTTTATCCGGGAACCGAGGCTGCTCTGGACCGTCTGGCAGCCGCTGGGCGCCAGCTCGCGGTCTGCACCAACAAACCCGCCGCGCTGGCCGAAACCCTGCTGCGCGAACTTGGTATCCGTGATCGTTTCGCCGCTCTGATCGGCGCCGATACGCTGCCTGTGCGCAAGCCCGACCCACGCCCTTATGCCGCAGCGGTCGAGGCCTCGGGCGGCGAGGTGGCGCGCTCCTTCCTGGTTGGCGATACCGAAACCGACCGCAAGACCGCCGCTGCGGCTGGCGTCCGGGTGGCGCTGGTCGCCTTTGGCCCCGAGGGCGAGGGACTGCGCCGCCTTGCCCCCGAGGCGCTGCTTGCGCATTTCGACGACCTGCCGCCGCTTGCCGCCGAGTGGCTGGACTAGTCCCGCAAACGGAAAAAGGGGCCATATTGGCCCCCTGATCCACAGATTTTCCGTGAGATTACACTGACGCTTATTCCGCCTCGCTGGCGGGCTTGGCGTTGAGCTGACCGTAATTCTGTGCCCCGATCTCTTCGTAAAGACCAAGTTGGGTTTCCAGAAAATCGATATGCCCTTCTTCGTCCGCCAGCAGCTCGTC
This sequence comes from Paracoccus sp. TRP, assembly GCF_000185925.1. NCBI lineage: Bacteria > Pseudomonadati > Pseudomonadota > Alphaproteobacteria > Rhodobacterales > Paracoccaceae > Paracoccus > Paracoccus sp. TRP. Next base: position 138,191 of record NZ_AEPN01000003.1, read on the forward strand.
GAAAAGGCTTCTGCTGACGTAGTCACCGACTTTGTCGCAATACTGCCGCGCCTCGATATAAAGAGTGCGGGCGTCATGTTCGGCAGCCAGATCGGATTCCAGCGTTTCCTTGAGGTTCTGACCAATCCGAAGCGGATCAAGCTTTTGCAGATTCGGATGGCCTTCAAGAAAGATGATTCGCTGAATCAGGCGATCAGCGTGATGCATTTCCTCAATGGATTCCGCGCGGGACTTGTCGGCGATCTTACCATAGCCCCAGTCCTCTTGCAGACGATAATGCAGCCAGTACTGGCTGACGGCGGTAAGTTCAGACCGCAGCGCTGCGTTGAGATACTCGATGACCTTTGCGTCGCCCTTCATGGCTTACCCCTGTGCGATTAACCTTCAGCCCCCTCAGGATAGGAGGCACGGCCAGATTATCGCATCCGCGCATGGTGTCCAGAAACAAAGGCATACAACCGCCGCAATCAGCGCGCTTGCCAAGGGCGTGGTAGATCTTGCCGGGGGTGATGATAGTCTGCGGGTCAGCCGCACGCATCCAGTCGATCGCGGCTTTGATATCGTGGTCCGAAATCTGGGTGCAGTGACAGACGATCATTTACTCACCTCGGGTCTTCGAAAACTTACCCATTTCCTCAGATAAGTAAAGCCTGAGTTTTTCTCTTTGTGATAGTGCCCCGGCTTGACGCCCCCCGATACCCCGGACACAAGCTAAGCCCATGAAGCTGGACGATTTCGACTTTCACCTGCCCGAGACCCTGATCGCGACGCGCCCGGCAAGGCCGCGCACTTCGGCACGCCTGCTGCTGGCGCAGGGTGATTCGATTCGTGATCTGCATGTGCGCGATCTGACCGACCTTTTGCAGCCGGGCGACTTGCTTGTGCTGAACGACACCAAAGTCATTCCGGCGCGCTTGACCGGCCAGCGCACGCGCCAGACCCCGCAAGGCGAGGCGATTGCCAAAATCGAGGTCACGCTGCTGGAACCTGGGGCAAAGGGATGGAAGGCGCTTGCCAAGCCCCTGCGCAAGCTGAAGCAAGGCGAGGTGATCCGCTTTGGCGAGACCCTGTCCGCCGAGGTCGCCGGGATCGAGGGCGGAGAGCTGACCCTGCGCTTTGACGCCTCGGGCGAGGCGTTTGACGAGGCACTCGCACAAGTCGGCGCGATGCCGCTGCCACCCTATATCGCCTCGCTGCGCGCCCCGGACGAAGCGGACCGCGAGGATTACCAGACCGTCTGGGCCCGTCATTCAGGCGCGGTTGCCGCCCCGACCGCCAGCCTGCATTTCGACCGTGAGCTGCTTGAAAAACTGCAGGCCAAAGGTGTGCGCTTTGCCCATGTCACGCTGCATGTCGGCGCGGGAACCTTCCTGCCCGTCAAGGTCGAAGACGTCACCACCCACAAGATGCACGGCGAATGGGGCGAGGTCACGGCCCAGGCCGCCGCCGCGATCAACGACACCCACAATGCCGGCGGACGGGTGATCCCGGTCGGCACCACGGCGCTGCGCCTGATCGAGACCGCCGCCGATGAAACAGGCCACGTCCAGCCGTTTCAGGGCGTTACCGAAATCTTCATCTATCCGGGTTATCGCTTCCGTGTGACGGATGCGCTGATGACCAATTTTCACCTGCCGAAATCGACCCTCCTGATGCTTGTCAGTGCCCTGATGGGGCAGGACCGCATACGGGGGATCTATCGCCATGCCGTGGAATCGGGCTATCGCTTCTTTAGCTACGGCGATGCCTCGTTACTGATACCAAAGGATCCGTGATGCTGACCGTCCTGCGCACCACCTGGCCGTTGCTTCTGGGCATCCTGCTGCTGATGGTCGGGAATGGTATGCAGGGCACCCTTCTCGGTATTCGCGGCAATATCGAGGGGATATCAACCACTGAAATGTCAGTTGTGATGTCGGCCTATTTCGGCGGCTTCCTGCTTGGCTCACGCGTGGTGCCCGAACTGATCCGCAATGTCGGCCATGTGCGGGTCTTTGCCGCGCTTGGCTCAATGATCTCTTCGGTGCTGATCCTTTATGCCGCAGCGCCGCATTGGATCGCATGGGCACTGATGCGTCTGTTGATCGGATTCTGCTTCTCGGGGGTGTATATCACCGCGGAAAGCTGGCTGAACGCCGGGACCACCAACGAGAACCGCGGCCAGGCCATGTCGGCCTATATGATCATGCAGATGCTGGGAATCATCTCGGCCCAGCTTCTGATGAATGCTGCCGACCCGGCGGGATACCTGCTGTTCGTAATCCCCTCGGTTCTGGTCAGCGTCTCGTTCCTGCCGATCCTGCTGTCCACCCAACCCGCGCCGCAATTTTCGACGCTGAAACGGATGAGCTTTGGCAGCCTGTTTCGCGTCTCTCCGCTGGGCTGCATCGGTATCTTTCTTATGGGCGGGGTATTCTCGGCGCTGTTCGGAATGGCCTCGGTCTGGGGCTCGACCAAGGGCCTGACGGTACGCGAAATCTCGGCCTTCGTTGCCGCCATCTATATCGGCGGGCTGCTGCTGCAATATCCCATCGGCTGGCTTTCTGACCATGGCGACCGGCGCTTTATCGTGCTTGGCCTCTCGGCCCTTGGCGCGGCGGTCAGTATTGCTACCGTGGCGCTGCAACCGGGAATCTGGGGCCTGCTGATCGCGGCAGCGTTGATCGGGGGCGTCGCCAATCCGGTCTATTCGTTGCTTCTTGCCTATACGAACGATTTTCTGGACAACAGCGATATGGCAGCGGCCTCGGCCGGGCTTCTTTTTATCAACGGCATCGGCGCAATGGCCGGACCGCTGATTACCGGCTGGCTGATGGCAATGCTGGGACCGGACGGGTTCTGGGTCTATATCGGCCTGCTCCTTGCCGCCCTGACCTTCTATGCGGGCTGGCGCCGCACCCGCCGCCCGACCCCGATGCAGGATCAAAGCTTTGCCATCATCGCACCCTCGGCCACCCCCGTCGCGGTCGAGGCAGCGCTTGAGACCGCAAGTTCTGACGACAGCGACAAAGCGGACTGACGGGGTTGCGGCCAGCGCCCGGCTTTGCAACCATCCCTGAAAACCGGAGAGCAAGGCCATGACCAACACCGCGACCCCTCAAGAGATCAACCGCTTCTGGATTGACGAGGTGGGCGATAAAGGCTGGTACGCCCGCTCGGATGCGCTGGACGATACCATCCGCACGCGCTTTCTTTCGCTATGGGAAACGGCCGCCGATCTGGTCCCGGACTGGACCACGACGCCCGAGGGTGCTTTGGCTGCCCTGATCCTGACCGACCAGTTCCCGCGCAACATGTTTCGCGAGGACCCGCGCGCATTTGCAACCGACGCCCTGGCGCTCAAGACCGCGGATGCGGCCATCGCCCAAGGCTTCGACCTGCAGATCCAGCCGCCGGCACGACAGTTCTTCTACCTGCCATTTGAGCACTCCGAGGAATTGATCAATCAGCACCGCGCGGTTGAGCTGTTCCGCGAATTCATGCCCGGCGAGAACCTGCGCCACGCCGAACTGCATCGCGATACGATCGCAAAGTTCGGCCGCTTTCCATGGCGAAACGCCGCGCTCGGACGAACCCCGACAGAGGCGGAAATCCGCGTGATGGAGGCGGGCGGCTACGGCGCGCTTGTCTCGGGCAAGCTGTCGCTTGCTGACGTTTAAAAAATGGTTTAACGCTGAACTATCTTTTCTGATAGGGGGACATCCATGGCGCAGAGCTTCGACATGGTGGTGATCGGTTCCGGCCCTGGCGGCTATGTCTGCGCCATTCGCGGCGCGCAGCTGGGGCTGAAAGTGGCCTGCATCGAGCGCGAGCATCTGGGCGGCATCTGCCTGAACTGGGGCTGTATCCCGACCAAGGCGCTTCTGCGTTCGGCCGAGGTCTTTCACCTCATGCATCGCGCCAAGGAATTCGGGCTCTCGGCGGACAAGATCGGCTATGATCTCAGCGCGGTGGTGCAGCGTTCGCGCGGCGTGGCCAAACAGCTTGCCGGCGGTGTCGGCCACCTGCTGAAAAAGAACAAGGTCACTGTGATCATGGGCGAGGCCTCACTGACCGCCCCCGGCAAGATCAGCGTCAAGACCGACAAGGGGACCGAAGAAGTTATCGCAAAATCCATCGTTCTGGCGACCGGCGCCCGCGCCCGCGAGCTGCCGGGACTCGAACCCGACGGCGATCTGGTCTGGAACTACAAACACGCACTGCAACCGCCGCGCATGCCGAAAAAGCTTCTGGTCATCGGCTCAGGCGCAATCGGCATTGAATTTGCCAGCTTCTTCAACACGCTAGGCGCGGACACCACGGTGGTCGAGGTAATGGACCGCGTTCTGCCGGTCGAGGATGCCGAAATCTCGGCGCTCGCCAAAAAGCAGTTCATCAAGCAAGGCATGAAGATCATGGAAAAGGCGACGGTCAAGAAACTCGACCGCGCCAAAGGCAAGGTCACCGCCCATATCGAGACCGGCGGCAAGACCGAGACGCAGGAGTTCGATACGGTCATCTCGGCAGTCGGCATCGTGGGCAATGTCGAAAACCTGGGGCTGGAAAAGCTGGGGAGCAAAATCGACCGGACCCATGTCGTCACCGACGAATATTGCCGCACCGGTGTCGAGGGGCTTTACGCCATCGGCGACGTGGCGGGCGCGCCGTGGCTTGCACATAAAGCCAGCCACGAGGGCGTGATGGTGGCCGAGCTTATCGCGGGCGGCCACCCCCACCCGATCAAGCCGAACTCGATCCCCGGCTGCACCTATTGCAACCCGCAGATCGCCAGTGTGGGCCTGACCGAGGAAAAGGCCAAGGCCGCAGGCTACGAAGTCAAGGTCGGCCGCTTCCCCTTCATCGGCAACGGCAAGGCTATCGCCCTTGGCGAACCCGAGGGCCTCATCAAGACAGTTTTCGACGCCAGGACCGGCGAGCTTCTGGGCGCCCATATGGTCGGCGCCGAGGTGACCGAGCTGATCCAGGGCTACGTCGTCGGCCGCACGCTCGAAACGACCGAGGCTGAGCTGATGGAGACGGTTTTCCCGCACCCGACGCTCTCGGAGATGATGCACGAGGCCACACTATCGGCCTATGGCCGCGCCATCCACTTCTGAACGGCAAAGGGGGTCCAAAGGCCCCCTTCTTCTTTCGTGATCAAATATCCTCGGGGGTCCGGGGGCAGACGGCCCCCGGCACGACAGTTACCCTTGGATCGGCATCCGCGCCTCGGCCATGCCGGCATACCAGCTTGACCCGGCCGGGATGGCATTGTCGTCAAAATCATAGGCGGGGTGATGGACCATGGCAGTGTCCCCATTGCCCAGAAAGATATAGGCCCCCGGGCGTTCGTTCAGCATATAGCTGAAATCTTCGCCTGCCATCAGCGGCAGCATGTCCATATTCACATCGCCCGCGATCTGCCGCGCAACTTCGGCTGCATGGCCTGTAGCCTCGGGGTGGTTCATGGTAATCGGATAGCCGCGCTCATACTCCACCTCGGCACGTGCGCCAAAGGCGGCGGCGGTGTGGGCAGCAACCTCCCGCACCCGCTCCTCGATCTGGTCGCGCACCTCGGGATCAAGGGTACGGGCCGTGCCTTTCAGCATGACCACCTGCGGGATAACGTTATGCGCCGTCGAGTCGGTCTGGACGACACAAACCGAGACCACGCCACTTTTCAGCGGATCGACATTGCGCGACACGATGGATTGCAACGCCACGATGATGTGCGCCGCGACCAGAGTCGTATCAATCGCCTCATGCGGCTTGGCTGCGTGGCCACCCTTGCCGGTAACCGTGATCTCGAACTGATCGGCGGCAGCCATCATCGCACCTTCACGAATGGCAAAAGCGCCGACCGGATAGCCGGGCATATTGTGCATGCCATAAAATTCCTGAATGCCCCAGCGATCAACCAGACCATCCTGAACCATGGCAAGACCGCCAGCACCGCCCTCTTCGGCGGGCTGGAAGATAACCACGGCGGTACCGTCGAAATTGCGCGTCTCGGCCAGGTATTTCGCGGCACCCAGCAGCATGGCGGTATGGCCGTCATGCCCGCAGGCATGCATGACACCAGGCGTTTTTGAGGCATATTCCGCCCCGGTTTTTTCATGAATCGGCAGCGCATCCATATCCGCGCGCAGGCCGATCACACGACCGCTCGTGTTGCTGCGCCCCTTGATGACGCCGACGACGCCGGTACGGCCGATCCCTTCGACCACCTCGTCCAGACCAAAGCTGCGCAGCAGTTCCGCGACCCGGCCCGCGGTGCGATGCACAGCGTAATCCAACTCGGGGTTCTCATGGAAATCGCGGCGCCACGCGGTGATTTCCGGCAAGAGTTCTGCAAAGCGGTTCTTGACTGGCATGATATCTCTCCTTCACCTGCGAGGTTGGCGCTTTTGCCAAGGGTGTGCAAGGCTTGGTCCGGCGCCAGCAGCCTGTTAAAGCGCGGTCGTAAGTATTTGCAGGCACTCGCGCGGCAGAATAAGTAACATCTGCCCCTCGCAGGTAAGCTCGACAGCTCCGTCAGCCTGGTTCGAGGTCCCGACCCGGGTGCCGGGCGCGAACTCCACCCCCCCGATCGGCCACCTGAGCCCGCGTGAAGTTCCCCGCGCCGGGCCCATCGGGAAAAGCGACACCCGCGTCGCGGGCGGCAGATCCAGCCTCAGTCGTGAGGGCAGGCGCACAATCACATCCTCGCCCGCGATCAGCAGGCACGGCGGGCCGATACCGCGGGCGATCACGCTCAGCGCCGCAAGGAAATGATCCTGACGCGCACCTGAAAACCCGACCGCGACCACAAAGGGCGCATCCAGGCGCTGCAGGCATTTTTCGAAATCGGTGCTGTCTTGCTCGGCGACGGGATGCTGGTTCTCGGCAGGGATTTCGGCACGGGCACGGGCCGAAATGCTGTCGAAATCACCCCAGACCGCCGCCGGGATCAGCCCATGGCTCAGTGCGGTATCAGCACCGCTGTCAGCGGCAGCGACCACCGGGGCAACCGCCAGTGCCTGATCCAGATCAGCACGGCTGACCGGCGCGCCGCCGATCAGCGTGACCGGACAGGCGCTCGACAGCCTGTTCATTCGTCCTTGCCGATGCCGGTAAAGACCTTGCGAAAGGGCAAGGCCCAGAGGATCCCCAGACCCACATAGACCGCCAGCTCGATCAGGATCGGCTGGCGCCCCCAGGTCCGGTCCATCCAGTTCACCAGCGTCACCGCCACGACGATATACAGCGGCAGCCCGACCAGCAGGATGACCAGAGACCAGAGTTTGCGCGTCCTCAGATCCATCTTTTCAATCGGCGAAGGGATCGGTCACAAGGATGGTATCGTCCCGCTCGGGCGAGGTCGAAAGCAGCGCTACCGGGCACTGGATCAGCTCTTCGATGCGGCGAACGTATTTGATCGCATTCGCGGGCAGATCAGCCCAGCTGCGCGCACCTTGGGTCGATTCCTCCCAGCCCTCCATCTCTTCGTATATCGGCTTGGCGCGGGCCTGCAGGGCGGCAGCGGTGGGCAGATGGTCGTAATGCTGGCCATCGACGTCATAGCCGGTGCAGATCTTCAGCGTTTCGAAACCGTCCAGCACGTCCAGCTTGGTCAGCGCAATGCCGTTCACGCCCGAGATGGCGCAGGTCTGGCGCACCAGAACCGCATCAAACCAGCCGCAGCGGCGTTTGCGGCCGGTGACGGTGCCGAATTCATGGCCTCTCTCGCCCAGACGCTGACCGTCGGCATCCTCCAGCTCGGTCGGAAAGGGACCTTCGCCGACGCGCGTCGTATAGGCCTTGACGATCCCCAGCACAAAGCCGATCGCCGAGGGGCCAAGCCCGGTGCCGCTGGCCGCCATGCCCGACATGGTGGTCGAACTGGTGACATAGGGATAGGTGCCGAAGTCGATGTCGAGAAGGCTGCCCTGAGCACCCTCGAACAGGATGCGTTTGCCCGATTTGCGGGCATCGTTCATCACCTTCCAGACCGGCTGCGCGTATTGCAAAAGCTTTGGCGCGATTTCAAGCAGCCTGGCGCGCAGCTCGGCCCGGTCGATGGGGGCCGCGCCCAGGCCCTGACGCAATGCGTCATGATGGGCCAGCAGGCGGTCAAGGCGGGAATCCAGCGTCTCCTCATCGCCCAGATCGGCGACACGGATGCTGCGACGGCCAACCTTGTCCTCATAGGCCGGGCCGATGCCGCGACCGGTAGTGCCGATCTTCGAGGCACCAGCGGCCTCTTCGCGCAGCTTGTCAAGGTCCTGATGCAGCGGCAGGATCAGCGGAGTGTTCTCGGCGATCATCAGGTTCTCGGGGCTGATCTCGACGCCTTGACCGGCAAGCTTGTCGATCTCGGCGAACAGGGACCAGGGATCCAGCACCACGCCGTTACCGATCACTGCCGTCTTGCCCTTGCGCACGATGCCCGAAGGCAGCAGCGACAGTTTGAAAACCTGATTGCCAATGACCAGCGTGTGGCCGGCATTGTGGCCGCCCTGAAAGCGCGCGATCACATCGGCGCGCTCCGACAGCCAGTCAACGATCTTGCCCTTGCCTTCGTCGCCCCACTGCGCGCCGACGACCACCACATTGGCCATTGTGCTATCCCCTTGCGGTCATTGAATGCCGCAAACCGTATAATGGCCGAAGCCACGCGGGGAAAGCGCATTCCGCCTTGCCTGCAAATTCGCCAGATTGCCCGCATTTCGCGCAGAAACGGGATCATGCTGGCAAAACTGGTCCGTTTTCTTGCACTCATCACCCGCCTTTGCCGATGCTTCAGGCAAAGAGGCCCCGATGTTGCATCAGACGATCTCCTGCCAGTTGCCCCGCGCACAAGGCCAGATTCGCGCAGACTTCGCCCTTGGCGGCGGCGCGACCCGGCTTGCGCGGCTGCATCAGTCAGGCAGCGCCCGGGCCATGTTGCCCCCGGCAGCAGGTTGCGAGCTGGTGCTGCTGAACACCTCGGGGGGGCTGACCGGCGGCGACCGGATCGAGATCTCCGTCACTCAGGGGCCCGGCACACATCTGGTCGTAACGACTCAGACGGCAGAGCGCGCCTATCGCTCGGTCACCGGTCGGGCGCGGGTCAGCGCGCACTATACGGTTGCTGATGGGGCTCATCTGGACCTGTTGCCGCAAGAGACGATCCTTTTCGATGGTGCCGCGCTTGTCCGTGCACAAGAGGTGACGTTGACCGGCTCGGCAACCTGCCTTTGGGCCGAGGTGCTGATCCTTGGCCGCGCCGCCATGGGCGAAACCGTGACCCGTCTGGATCTTAGCGACCGCCGCCGCATCAGCCGTGACGGACGTCCGGTCTTTGTCGAGAACCTGCGCCTGACCGACCGGGCACTGGCCGCAACCGGCCAGGCGATGCTGGGGGGCTGCCGCGCCTTTGCCACGCTGGTTCTGGTCGCCCCCGATGCCGCTGACCGGCTGGAACGCGCGCGCCTGGCAATGGGTCCAGAGGGCGCCGCCAGCGCCTTTGACGGCAAACTTGTAGCACGGCTGATGGCCCCCGACGGGTGGGAGCTGCGTCAGGCGCTGATGCGTCTGATCCGGGCGATCCGGCCCGGCCCCCTGCCCCGCGTCTGGCAAAGCTGAAGGAACCCCCAGGATGAACCTGAGCCCCCGCGAAAAGGAAAAGCTGCTGATCTCGGTCGCCGCCATGGTGGCGCGCGCCAGGTTGACCCGCGGCGTCAAACTGAACCACCCCGAGGCAATCGCGCTGATCTCGGATTTCGTGGTCGAGGGCGCGCGCGACGGCCGTTCGGTCGCCGATCTGATGGACGCCGGAGCCCATGTCATCACCCGCGATCAATGCATGGAGGGCATCGCCGAGATGATCCACGCCGTGCAGGTCGAGGCCACATTCCCGGACGGCACCAAGCTTGTCACCGTCCATAACCCCATCCGCTGAGAGGCTGCCATGAAACGTGTTCTTCCCCTGCTGCTGATGCCGACCGCGGCGCTGGCCCATCCCGGTCATGCCGGCCATGTCTCGCCCTTTGCGGCTGGCTGGGCGCATCCCCTGGGCGGAACCGATCACGTGCTGGCTATGGTGGCGGTTGGGCTTTGGGCTGCAACCGCACGCGATCCGCGCGGTATCTGGGCGCTGCCTCTTGCCTTTGTCGGGGCGATGGTCGCGGGCGGCGCGCTGGGGGCGGCGGGGATCGCCCTGCCCGCGGTCGAGCCGATGATCCTGGCCTCGTCAATCATCCTGGGGCTGGCCGTGGCGCTGGCCCTGCGCCCGTCGCTGACCTTTGCCCTGCCAGCGGTGGCACTGTTCGGGTTGATGCACGGGCATGCCCATGGTGCCGAGGGACCGGCGTCGGGTCTTGTCGCCTATGCAGCAGGCTTTGTGCTGGCAACAACGGCGCTGCATCTGGCCGGCATCGGCCTTGGCCGGCTGGGGGCAAGCCGGTTTCTTGGCGCGGCCACGACGGCGGCGGGCGTCGCGCTGGCGGTGATGCCATGATCCCGGGCGAGATCTTTCCGGCCGGGGGCGAGATCACGCTGAACGCCGACCGTCAGGCGATCACGCTGATGGTCGCCAATACCGGCGACCGCCCGGTACAGGTCGGCAGTCACTTCCATTTCGCCGAAACCAATCCCGGCCTCGACTTTGATCGCACGGCGGCACGGGGCATGCGTCTGGATATCGCTTCGGGGACTGCTGTCAGGTTCGAACCCGGCCAGCGCCGCGAGGTGCGGCTGATCCCGCTTGCCGGCCGGCGCGAGGTCCATGGCTTCAACAGCGCGGTCATGGGCCCGCTGGATTAGAGAGGATATCATGGCGCTTACCATTTCCCGCCGCGATTATGCGCAGATGTACGGCCCGACTACCGGCGACCGTCTGCGTCTGGGCGACACCGATATCATCATCGAGGTCGAGCGCGACCTGACCATCTATGGCGAAGAGGTCAAATTCGGCGGCGGCAAGGTGATCCGCGACGGCATGGGGCAAAGTCAGGCCAGCCGCGCCGATGGCGCCATGGACACCGTCATCACAAATGCGCTGATTCTTGACCATTCGGGCATCTACAAGGCCGATATCGGGCTGCGCGACGGTCGCATTCACGGCATCGGCAAGGCCGGCAACCCCGACACCCAGCCCGGGGTGACCCTTGTGATCGGACCGGGCACCGAGATCATCGCGGCCGAAGGGCGCATCGTCACTGCTGGCGGCATGGACGCCCACGTCCACCTGATCTGTCCCCAGCAGGTCGAGGACGCGATCGCCTCGGGCATCACCACCATGCTGGGCGGGGGAACGGGGCCCGCACACGGCACCCTTGCCACCACCTGCACCCCGGGTCCTTGGCATATCCGGCACATGCTGATGGCGATGGATTCGGTGCCGGTAAACATGCTGATCTCGGGCAAGGGGAACGCCTCACGCCCAGAGGCGCTTGAGGAAATGGTCCGCGCCGGTGCGGCGACGCTGAAACTGCACGAAGATTGGGGCACCACCCCCGCCGCCATCGACTGCTGCCTGACCGTCGCCGATGCCATGGATGTGCAGGTCACGATCCATACCGATACGCTGAACGAATCAGGCTTTGTCGAACATACGCTGGCGGCGATCAAAGGCCGCACCATCCACGCGTTCCATACCGAGGGCGCGGGGGGCGGCCATGCGCCAGATATCATCCGGCTGGTCGGCGCGCCGAATGTCATTCCCAGCTCGACCAACCCGACCCGGCCCTTTACCGCCAATACGGTCGAAGAGCATCTCGACATGCTGATGGTCTGCCATCACCTCGACAAGCGCGTGCCCGAGGATGTGGCCTTTGCCGAAAGCCGCATCCGCCGCGAAACCATCGCGGCCGAGGATATCCTGCACGATATGGGCGCCTTCTCGGTGATCTCGTCCGATAGCCAGGCCATGGGCCGGGTGGGCGAGGTCGTCAGCCGGACCTGGCAGACCGCGCATAAGATGAAGCTGCAACGCGGCCGTCTTGACGAGGAAACCAGCCAGAACGACAACCTTCGCGCCCGGCGCTATGTGGCCAAATACACCATCAATCCCGCCATCGCCCATGGCATCGCACATGAAATTGGCAGTATCGAGTCAGGCAAGCGCGCCGATCTGGTGCTTTGGGATCCCGCCATGTTTGGCGCCAAACCCGAGATGGTGCTGATCGGAGGCATGATCGCATGGGCGCAGATGGGCGACCCGAACGGCTCGATCCCTGTGCAACCCATGTATATGCGACCCATGTGGGGGGCGATGGGCCGGGCACGCCATGCCTCGGGCGTCACCTTCGTCAGTCAGGCCGGGCTTGATGCCGGTTGCGCCAAAGACATGCAAAAATCCGTCGTCGCCATCCGCCACACGCGCGGCATCGGCAAGGCCGACATGCGGCTGAACGACGCGACCCCTGAAATCGAGGTCGATCCCGAAACCTATGAGGTGCGCGCCAATGGCGAATTGCTGGTCTGCCAGCCTGTCACAGAGCTGCCACTGGCGCAGAGATATTTCCTTTTCTGAGAACCCTTTACGTCGCCGCTGCAATGCAGCATTGCAAAAGACGCCATGGCCATGAACGCAAAAATCAGCTATGTTCGCAGTCAGGGGAGGAAGCCATTCGCCAATAACGAAAGGGTTTCCCATGACGACAACCACAACCAACCTTTCTTCGCCCCGCCTTCCGGCCAAGCTCGATGCATTCCTGAAATGGCTTTCGCGCGGGACCGAAGCATATATCGAGAAACATTCGCGCCGCGCCGAGATCGAGGCGCTGGAGGCGAAATCCGACGCAGAACTGGCCCGCATGGGTCTGACCCGCGACCGGATCGTTCATCACGTTTTCAGCGACCGCATCTGGTTCTGACAAACCGGGGGGCGCAGCAATGATCGCGCCCCAAACCCTGCGCGCCGTCGCGGTGGTCCGCAACGCTGGCTGTGCCGACGATACTGTGGCCCTTGATTATGAGGGCCGCTTTCTACGCCGCAAGCGCATGACTTCGCGCAGCGGGCTGTCCTTTCTTGCCGATCTGCCCGAAACAGTCAGCCTTGACCCCGGTGACGCGCTGCAGCTTGAGGACGGGCGGCTTATCGGCGTCGCCGCCGCGCTGGAGCCCTGTCTGCGTGTGGAGGGACCGTTGCCCCGTCTCGCCTGGCATATCGGCAACCGCCACACCCCCTGCCAGATCAACGCCGATCACCTGCTGATCCGGGCCGATCATGTGCTTGAAGCCATGCTGCGCGGTCTTGGCGCACGGGTGACACCAACGATGACTGCCTTTGCCCCCGAAGGTGGCGCCTATGGTCACGGTCGCACCATGGGCCACGACCACGCGCATTGATATGACCATGCCAGACCGCCTGTCGCTGATCCAATGGCTGTCCCCGGCTTTTCCGACCGGCGGCTTTGCCTATTCACATGGGTTGGAGCAGGCGATGGCCGAGGGGCTGCGCAACGCTGACGGGGTGGCCTCGTGGGTTGCGGATGTACTGCGCCACGGTGGGGGATGGATCGACGCGGTCCTTTTGGCGCTGGTCCTGCGCGGTGAGGACGCGGATCAGCTTACCGATCTGGCCCGCGCGCTGGCCAGCTCTGCCGAACGGCTGGCCGAGACAATGGATCAGGGTCGTGCCTTTGCCACCACTGTCGCAGCACTGACAGGCCGGTCACAGCCTGAACGGCCGCTGCCCGTCGCAGTCGGCGAGGCAGCCCGACACCTTGCCCTGCCCGCAGCAGAAATCATCGCCCATTACCTGCACGCCTTTGCTGCCAACCTGATCGCTGGCGCGACGCGCTTTCTGCCACTGGGTCAGGTTCAGGCACAGGTGGCGCTGGCCCGTCTGCATCCGCTTATCGACACTCTGGCGCGCCAAGCCGCGACCGCCGGACGCGACCGGCTGGAAGGCTGCTGCTTTAGCGCCGATCTGGCGGCGATGCGCCATGAAACCCTTGATGTGAGGATTTTTCGCACATGACCAACGGCCCTTTGCGCGTCGGCATCGGCGGTCCCGTCGGTGCTGGCAAAACCACCCTGACCGAGCAGCTGGCCCGCGCCCTCGCGCCGCGCCTGTCGATGGCGGTCATCACCAATGACATCTACACCCACGAGGATGCCGAGGCATTGATGCGCGCCCAGGTTCTGCCGGCCGAGCGTATCCGCGGGGTCGAAACCGGAGGCTGCCCGCATACCGCGATCCGCGAGGATGCGAGCATCAACCTAGCCGCTGTCGCCGACTTGCGCGCCGCCTTCCCGGATCTGGAGCTGATCTTGATCGAGTCGGGGGGCGATAACCTGGCCGCGACCTTTTCGCCCGAACTTGCCGATCTGACCATCTATGTCATCGATACTGCCGCCGGACAGGACATCCCGCGCAAGCGGGGCCCGGGGCTCGCGCGTTCAGATCTGCTGGTGGTGAACAAGACCGACCTTGCCCCGCATGTCGGCGTCGATCTGGCGCTGCTGGAAAGCGATGCGCGCAAAGCCCGGGGCGAGCGTCCCTTTGTCATGGCCGAGCTGCGCCATGGCCGGGGCGTACAGGAAATCGCCCGCTTTCTCGCCCATGAGGGCGGGCTTGCGTTCAGCTGATCAGTCTCGCTCAGGCAGCGGCGCGCAGCGGTCCGGGACGAAAGGGCGTAATCTCGACCTCGGCCCCCTCAAAGGTACAAAAGCTTTGCGCGGGGACCTCAAGCCAATCGGTTTCGTCGCTTTCCAACGGTTCTGAAACCACTGCTCGGCCACCACGGGTGCCTGACCAGCGATGATACAGTGTCGGCGCGTGCTCGTCGCTCGCGTAGCGCAGCGCATATAGCCGCTGCCCATCGGCAAAAGCGGCAGTCAGCCGCACATGCGGCGTCGTGCCCCTTGCACGCGCCAAGGCTTCGAATTTCGCGGTTGCGCGCGCCATGGCCCCGGCGGGGTCGTCGTCCAACCCCTCGCCCAAAGCCATCAGGAACAGCGCCTCGCTGTCGGTTGCGCCCTTGCGGTGGTGGTAAAGCTCATCCGGAATCAACACCTCGGCATGGCGGCGATAGCTGTCATAGCCGCCGAACTGGCCGTTATGCATAAAGCTCCACCTGCCGACGACAAAAGGGTGACAGTTGTTACGGCTGGTCGCCGTCCCGGTCGAGGCCCGGACATGGGCAAGAAACAGATGTGATTTCACCGTCGCAGTCAGGCTGCGCAGGTTACTGTCCGACCAGGCCGGCATGATGTCGCGATACAAGCCCGGCTCGGCCCGCTCTCCATACCACGCGATACCGAAACCGTCAGCATTCACCGGGGTATGACAGCGCGTCGCCCCGTGACTTTGCCGGACCAGCGAATGACCGGGCCGACAGATGACATCCTCAAGATAGATCGGACTGCCGAGATAGGCTGCCCACCTGCACATTCCCTGCCCCTTTCAACGTCTTTTTCAAGCGTTAGCACGAAAGGGGCGGGAAATCATCCAAAAGTCTCAGGCCGGGTTCTCTTCTACGATCACAAGGTCGCGCTCTGCCGCGCCTTTGGCGTGCTCCAACGCGGCCTGATACTCGGGGGAATTGTAACAAGCCACGGCCGCCTCAAGGCTGGGAAAGCGCGCCACGACGTTGCGGGCACGCTCTTTGCCCTCAAGCTGCACATAGCGCGAGCCACGCGCCAGAAACGCCCCGCCATACGCTGCGATTGCCGGCCCGGCAAGTTGGGCATAGCGGCCATAAGCCTCAGCGTCGGTGACATTCACATGGGCGATCCACAGCGCGGTCATGCCTTTTCTCCGATCAGGGTCTCGATAGCGTTGATGGCGGCATCTGCCGCTGCAAGGCTGGGCGCACCGCCTTGGGCGCGGTCAGGGCGACCACCGCCGCCCTTGCCGCCAAGTGCAGCAGTCGCGGCCTGCACGAGTTCGACGGCGCTGATCCGGTCAGTCAGATCACCAGTCACACCCGCTGCAACGGTCGCCTTGCCTTCAGCCTCGGCCAGCACAACCACTGCACCCGAGCCCAGCCGGGATTTCAGCTCATCAACCAGCGGCCCCAGCTCCTTGCCGGAGACACCTTCGACCCGACGGGCGATCAGCTTGATACCGTTGATTTCCTTCGGCGCCTCAGCTTCACTGCCACCCATGGCCAGTTGACGCTTAAGCTGTGCAACCTCGTTTGCCAAAGCCTTGCGTTCATCAGCCAGCGCCCGGACCTTGCTCACCACATCACCGGCCTGCGCCTTAACGATACCGGCAATCTCGCCCAGCTCGCCATCGACGCGGCGCAACTCGTCCATCGCGGCCTGACCGGTCAACGCCTCGATCCGGCGCACACCGGCGGCCGAGGCCGTCTCGCTGGTCAGGACGAACATCCCGATATCGCCCGTGCGCGCGACATGAGTGCCGCCGCAAAGCTCCAGCGAATAGGTTCGGCCATTCGCGCCCTTGCCCGAGCCCTCAAGCTCACCCATGGCAACGACACGCACTTCATCGCCATATTTTTCACCAAACAGCGCCTGGGCGCCCAACTCGCGCGCCTCATCCGGGGTCATAATCCTGGTTTCAACCGGCGTATTCTGGCGGATGTATTCGTTCACCTCGCGTTCAACACGAATGACCTCTTCAGGGGCCAGAGCCTTGGCGTGGCTAAAGTCGAAACGCAGTCGGTCAGGCGCATTCAAGCTGCCACGCTGCGCGACATGTTCACCCAACGCGCGACGCAGCGCCTCATGCAGCAGGTGGGTGGCCGAATGATTGGCGCGAATGGCACTGCGCCGATCATGGTCAACCGAAAGCTGCGCGCCCTGACCACACTGAATCGAACCCAGTGTAACCTCGGCAATATGGATGAAAACACCGCCCGATTTCTTGGTGTCGGTCACGCGAGCCGCGCCGGTCTCGGTCTTGATCAGACCGGTATCGCCAACCTGACCACCGGCCTCGCCGTAGAAGGGCGTCTGATTGACGACGATCTGCACCTGCTGACCCTCTGCGGCGCTGTCAACGGCCGTCCCTTCCTGAACAAGGGAAAGGATCTGTCCCTCGCTGATTTCGGTGTCATAGCCCAGGAATTCGGTCGCGCCATGTTCTTCGGCAATGTCGAACCAGATCGCGGCATCTTTCGTTTCACCCGAACCGCTCCAGGCAGCGCGGGCCTTAGCCTTCTGCTCGGCCATAGCAGCGTCGAAACCGGCCGTATCCACGGTCCGACCCTTTTCACGCAGCGCGTCCTGCGTCAGATCCAACGGGAAGCCATAGGTGTCGTAAAGCTTGAACGCAGCTTCGCCCGGCAGCTCGCTCCCCTCGGGCAGCTTCGAAAGCTCCTCATCCAGCAGCCGCAATCCGCGGTCGAGCGTCTGTTTGAAACGGGTCTCTTCCAGCTTCAATGTCTCCTCGATCAGCGATTGTGCGCGACCGAGCTCGGGATAGGCTGCGCCCATCTCGCGCACCAGCGCAGGAACCAGACGGTGCATCACCGGATCCTTGGTACCCAACATATGGGCGTGGCGCATCGCGCGGCGCATGATCCGGCGCAGGACATAGCCCCGCCCTTCGTTCGAGGGCATCACGCCATCCGCGATCAGGAAACTGGTCGAGCGCAGGTGATCGGCAATGACGCGGTGATGAACCTTACCGGGCCCATCAGGATCGTTCGAGGTTGCATGTGCGCTAGCCTCGATCAGACTACGCATCAGGTCCGTGTCATAGTTGTCGTGCTTCCCCTGTAGCAGCGCGCCGATCCGCTCCAGCCCCATGCCGGTGTCGATCGACTGCATCTCCAGCGCGCGCATCGAGCCGTCCTCGAACTGCTCGTTCTGCATGAAAACGAGGTTCCAGATCTCGATAAACCGGTCACCGTCCTCGTCAGCCGAGCCGGGCGGGCCACCCCAGATCTGATCACCGTGATCATAAAAGATCTCGGTGCAGGGGCCGCAGGGGCCAGTCGGACCCATCTGCCAGAAGTTGTCCGAGGTCGGAATGCGGATAATCCGGTCATCCGACAGGCCAGCAACCTTTTTCCAGATATTCGCGGCCTCGTCGTCGGTATGATAGACAGTGACCAGCAAGCGATCCTTGGGGATGCCGAAATCCTTGGTCAAAAGCTCCCAAGCGAAAGGAATGGCGCCTTCCTTGAAATAGTCGCCGAAGCTGAAGTTCCCCAGCATCTCAAAGAAAGTATGGTGCCGGGCAGTATAGCCTACGTTATCGAGGTCATTGTGTTTGCCGCCCGCCCGGACACATTTCTGTGCCGTGGTAGCACGCTTATAGTCCCGCGTTTCGACACCCGTGAACAGGTTCTTGAACTGCACCATGCCCGAGTTGGTAAACATCAACGTCGGGTCGTTGCGCGGCACAAGCGGGCTTGACTCGACAACGCGATGACCGTTGCGTTCGAAGAAGTTCAGAAAGGTCGAGCGGATATCATTCAAGCTGGGCATGTGGGGCCTTCATCGCAAAGCGGTTCACCGGGGCAGACCCGGTTTGGCGCACGGTCTATCCCCAGCCATGGCGGCTGTCCAGCAATCCTGCGCGGCTCGAAAGACATCTGCCCCCACGAAATCCACGAGGAAGAGAGTGCCGTAAAGCGGGCGCGTGACGAATGACAAATAGCGAAATGGCAATCGGTTGTCAGTCATCACGCCCTCATCGGAAGCATCAGGCTCCCGATCACTCGTCAGCCATCACCTCGTCACCATCTTCCGCGACCCCGAAATCCAAGCCATGGCTCGCGCGAATCTTGTCTTCGATGGCATAGGCAACATCAGGATGATCGCGCAGATATTGCTTGGCATTCTCACGACCTTGGCCGATGCGCTCATCGCCATAGGAATACCAAGAGCCTGATTTCTCGACAACACCTGCCTTGATCCCCAGGTCAATCAGCTCACCGACTTTGGAAATACCTTCGCCATACATGATGTCGAATTCGACCTGACGGAAGGGCGGTGCCACCTTGTTCTTGACCACCTTGACGCGGGTGGTGTTGCCGATCACCTCGTCACGATCCTTGATCGCACCGGTGCGGCGGATATCCAATCGCACCGAAGCATAGAATTTCAACGCATTGCCGCCCGTGGTGGTCTCGGGGTTCCCAAACATAACACCGATCTTCATCCGGATCTGGTTGATAAAGATCACCATGCAGTTGCTGCGTCCGATGCTTGCAGTCAGCTTGCGCATGGCCTGGCTCATAAGCCGGGCCTGACTGCCCATCTGCATATCACCCATATCGCCTTCGATCTCGGACTTGGGCGTCAGCGCTGCCACCGAATCGACCACGACAAGGCTGACCGCACCCGAACGCACCAGCGTATCGACAATTTCCAACGCCTGTTCGCCGGTATCGGGCTGGCTGATCAGCAGATCATCCAGATTCACGCCCAGCTTCTTGGCGTACTGAGGATCGAGCGCATGCTCAGCGTCGACAAAGGCACAAACGCCGCCTTTTTTCTGCTCTTCAGCCACGACATGCAGCGTCAGTGTGGTCTTGCCCGAACTTTCGGGGCCAAAGACCTCGATTATCCGCCCCTTGGGCAACCCTCCGATCCCCAGAGCGATATCGAGCCCCAGGGAGCCGGTCGAGGTCGCCTCGATCTCAGCCACCGGACTATCGGCACCCAGCCTCATGATCGAACCCTTGCCGAATTGCCGTTCGATCTGGGCCAGAGCGCTATCCAGCGCCTTTTGCTTGTCTGCGGATCGCTTGTCGTTCATGTCAAAAAGTGTTGCCCCTGCCATGCGGTCCTCTTGCTTATTTCACACCCCGCCATCCGGGGCAATCTGCGCCTACCGCCATTTTGTTCATGGCTTGTTCTTATTTGCCCCTCATCGCTGCAAAAGGCAAGCCTTCGTTTGCGAATCAAGCATCACCAATGATCTGCATAGTTAGGGGAAAAGGATTAAGAGGCCGTTTACAGCCGAATGGCAAATGTCTATCGCAGCCCTCATGTCAAGTGGTCAGGAGTGTTAAGAAATGTTGATATTCTGGGAAAAACGCCTGGTTTTCCTGGCAACACCCAAGGCTGGCTCGACAGCCATCGAAGCCGCTTTGGAGGGGTTGGCTAACCTGGCGGTTCAACGCCCTGCAGAGCTGAAACACACCAACCTACGCACCTATCGGCACCATATCGAGCCTTGGTTGCATTCGATCACCGGCGAAAAATTTACCACCATCGCCCTCATGCGCGAACCGATCAGCTGGCTGCAAAGCTGGTATCGTTTTCGCCTGCGCGATGATGGGGATGACCCTGATCATACCATGATCGGGATGAGCTTTGCAGACTTCGCCGCTGCTTATGCTGATCCTGCGGGATCAGCAATTGCGCAGGTCGGAACTCAGAGCGACTTCCTGACAACCACAATTGACCGGGTTGATCGCATCTTTCGCTATGAGGAAATCGAAAGCTTTACCCATTTTCTTGAAGATCGGCTGGACTGCGGGATCAGCCTGCCGCGTGTCAACGTACCTCCCGCCGTGGATGTCAGCCTTAGCCCCGGGCAAGCAGAGCAGTTGCGGCGGGTGATGGCAGATGACTTTGCCCTCTATGCCTCATTGTGATGCCCACTCATTCATCCCGACGCTGTTCTCCCAATTGCCGTGTGACCAACGCAGTCAGGTCTGACAGAGAGAATGGCTTGGCAAGGAAGGCTGCATCCGGTACGGGCGGGCGTCCTTCAGAAAAGATATCTTCGGTATAGCCCGACATGAAGATCACCTTGGTGTCAGGCCTGTCGCGTAAAGCAGTGCGCACCCAGGCAGGACCGTCCATTCCCGGCATAACTACATCAGTGACGAAGACGTCAACGATCAGCCGCTCATCTGCCAACAGGGACAATGCATCCTCGGCACAGGCTGCCTCAAGCACCTTGAACCCTTGTAGTTTCAATGCGCGGCTTGCGAAAGAACGGACCGGCGCTTCGTCTTCGACAAGCAGAACAGTCGCTTCAAGCTCGCGCAAAGGTCGAATGGGGACCACAACAGGAGGCGACGTCTTTTCAAGCTCATGTCGATCATGCGCGGGAAAAAACAGCGAAAAGCTGCTGCCCTCTCCAAGCATGCTATCACAGAAAATATAACCTCCTGTCTGTTTTACGATCCCATATGCGGTCGAAAGGCCCAGACCCGTGCTTTCACCGACGCGCTTGGTGGTGAAAAACGGCTCGAAAATCTTTACCAAATCATCCGGAGCAATCCCGCAACCCTGATCGCGTACCTGAACGCGTACATAATCACCGGCTGGAAGAATGGCGCGCCCGAACTCGGCCTTGGTTTCAAGTCGGACATTGTCGGTAGAAATATTGATGTCGCCGCCGTCCGGCATGGCATCCCGGGCATTTACCACCAGGTTCATAATAACCTGCTCCAGCTGGCGGCGATCTGCGCGGATCATCCGCAGGGCAGGATCATGGTCAAAGGTCAGCACCACCCGTTCGCCCACCAGCCGATTTAGCAGATGCGTCAGATCCGAAAGCGTATCCCGCAGGTCCATGATCTGCGGCTTGAGCGTCTGCTTGCGGGAAAATGCCAGCAACTGGCGCACCAGCGCCGCAGCACGATTGGCGTTCTGGCTTATCTGGTCGAGGTCGGCATAATCCGGATCAGCCTTGTCATGACGCAGCATCAGCAGGTCGCAATGCCCTGTGATCGCAGTCAACAGGTTATTGAAATCATGGGCAATACCTCCGGCAAGCTGACCGATCGCCTGCATCTTCTGGCTTTGAACAAACTGGGCCTCAAGCGTCTTTAGCGCACTTGCATCAGACAGAACGGCCGTGACGTAGTCACCCCGCGCCCGCGTCAATGTGAGCTGCACGAAACGATCCGGCCCGTCAGCTTTGACATGCAGGACCTCAGAGCCGCCAACCGTTCTGCCCGCACAAACGTCAGAAACCCAGTCGCCGATCTCACGTCCCAGACCATCGAGCAGAATGGAAAGTTTCTGGCCCAGAATCTGCCCACCCAGCAGATTGCGGGCCGCGGCATTGGCGCGGATGATATTTCCTGTCGGATCCAGAACAATAAGGGCGACAGGCAGTGAGTCGAAATCGTCGTGATCGCTGCCCAGGACTGCAGGCGGGGGGGTAACCGAACGTTCGCAGGCAACAGCCTGCCACAGCCGGATTTCGGACCTGGTCCTGCGGGTCACCGTGTATTCGCAACCATTGCCCAGATCTGCCCGTATTCTGCCGCGGCGAGACAGCCTGATGGTAAGATCGCTCCACATCCTTTCCGGATCAGCGTGGCTACGCCCCAACACCTCATGAATTCGGCGCCCCACCAGGTCGCCGAACCTGTCCAGCGCTTCTTGATTCTGAGCCAGGATCAAACCCGCCGCATCGGTAGCCATGGCGGGCTGTTCATGCTGGTGGATGGCTGGCAATACATCGTCCAGATCACGCTTTGTGATCAGAGCACGGCCGATATGGCGCGCCGAAAGAACACCGGCAAGAAGATACCAGGCCATGATCACGGCACCCGCGCTGATCAGGACCAAGCCGCCCTCCCGCCAATGCGGGTATATTGCCAGCCACAAGGCGCCGATCACCATGGGCAGTGTCAGAAAGGGCAGCACGATACGTGCCGAACGCAAGCTTTCCGTACGTTCCGAACTCATTACTCTTCTCGCGACTTATCTGGTGACGGATACGGCACACGAGTTAAGGAAGGATTAACGGCAGCGCATCAGCGCAAGATAAAACCCGTCCGAAGCATCAAGTGGTGAATAGCGGCGCTCCAGAACCATCTGGAACCCTTGGTTTTTTGCAAGAAAAACTCCAACCTGTCGCTCATTCTCTTCGGCCAGGACCGAGCAGGTCATATAGGCCAACACCCCGCCCGGCGCGACAAAGCCGGCTGCCTGATCCAGAATACGGCTTTGCGTAGCTAGAACACGGCGTAAATCATCGGGGGTCAGACGCCATTTCGCATCGGGGGTGCGCCGCCATGTTCCGCTGCCGGAACAGGGTACATCGGCGAGCACCGTGTCGAATTGCCCCTTTACCTTGCCTGGCTGAGCCAGACGGATCCGGACACCTGCGCGCTCGGCCCGCGCCGGCAGGTCGGCCATGCGATCCGCATTGATGTCATGGGCTGTGATCGGCCCCGCACCCTGTGCGGCCATAGCCAGCGCCTTGCCCCCGCCGCCCGCACATAGGTCAAGAAGACTGCCCTGTGCCGGCAGCAATGCACAGGCCATTTGCGGAGAGAGGTCCTGCAATTCGACCATCCCCTGCCGATAAGCATCAGACCCCGCTACACGCCGCGCGCCCTTTGTCACACAAATTGCCGAGGGCAGGACGGGGTGCGACCGGACGGCAATTCCTTCCTTTGCCAGCGCCTCAATTGCCTCCTCAGGATTGGTTCGAAGCGTATTGACCCGCAACCAGACCGGAGCACGTTCCCGCATTGCAACGGCTGCGGCTTCAGCGTCAGGACCCAGCGATTCACGCCACAGGGGGATAAGCCAGTCGGGCAGATCCAGCACCTCGTCAGATGAGGGCTGGCGACCCGCCTGCAGCTCTGTCTCAACCAGCAGAGAAGGCGCGAACTTTTCGCCGGTGAAGAGCGACGCAGGATCAATTCCCTCCTCCTGGCAAAGACCCAGCATCAGCCCACGACCTGACATCGCACCACCCATGGCCGCACGCGAACGCAAACGGCGCAGGTTGTCAAAGACAAGATCGCGGACCGCAGCGCGATCACCAGATCCGGCAAAGCGGCTGGCGCGTGCCCAGCGGATCAGCGCCGCCTCGGCGGGCTGTCCTTCAAGGATCTGGTCGAGAATGGCAATGGCTGCAGCAGCTCTGGCGGCGGGCGTCATGTCAGGCTGCGTCCCTTACGCGGCGAATACGGATTACGGAGCGCAGAAACGAGCTTGGCGGCTCTTTGTCAATCCCGTTACCGGACCGCCTCGGGAGTCGTGTCGGATGGCCAGAGCGAAGCCCGCCTTTCCCCCTCTTCGCCGAGCCGGACGGTGACCAGCGGCCCGGCCCTTGCCCCAAGCGGCGAGCGGCCAGGTGCCAGCACCGCCAGCGAACCCGGCTGACCGGTAGCTGGACTGCCCAAAGGCGCGCCGAGCAGCATCACCCTTTCCCGCACCCTTCGGCGCTGGCCCGAACCGATGCCGGCAAAGCGGTTATAGGTTTCGGGAGAGTCGCTCAGACCCTGAAAGCCGCGGTCACGCAGCATCTGGTGCAGGGTATCGAACCGCGCCAGATACCGCTGGGCATTGGCCGGCGTGCGCGAGTGAAAGGCGCCTGCCGCCTGACGCCAGTCACCCGTCTCGGTATAAAGCTGAAAAACAAAGCGGGCAGCGTAACGGGCGTTTTCCAGCGGATCGAACATCTCGGCGACCGAGGAGAAATTCTCGCCATGCCAGCGATAGTTCAGCTGAAAACAACCAATGTCGATATTGGTGCGCCCCTGCGCGACCCGATCTTCGGCATAGGCGATGGCACTGGCGGGATCATCAAACCATGTCCCCTCGCCCTCGGCATTCGCACTCCACGCCCAGGGGCGGACGATGCCATCCAGCCTGCGACCGGTTTCGGTCAGGGTCAAGGCGCCAAGTACATCAACCGGCACGCCACTTTCCCGTGCGGCCTGCTGCGCCGCCCATTCGCAGATCTCGGCCGCAGGCATGGCCGGTATGCGAGAGGGCATGCAGACAAGTGCCAGAAGGCCAAGCAAAAGGACGAGACAGCGCATGTAACGGTCCGGGGAACATGTATCCGGACCATCTCTAGCCGAGAACCGTTAAGATCCGGTAAGCGGCCCCCAAACCTCAGCCTGGGGGGGCCGCACACGGGCGCGATCTCACGAAAAGCGCAGCACCGACTTGATCGAGCGGCCTTTTTCGCTGTCCTCGATGGCTTCGTTGATCTGCTTGAAATCATAGAAGGTCACGAGCTTGTCGAAGGGGAAACGCCCCTGCCTGTACAGCTCGACAAGGCTCGGGATGAACAGATCGGGCACCGCATCGCCTTCGCAGATCCCGCGCACCTTGCGGCCAAGCAGTAATCCCCACGTATCAAGCGGGATCTCGGACCCGAAGGCCGGGGCGCCGATCATGCCGCATTCCCCAAGAATGCGGACCGAGTCCACCGCCTGCCTGAGAGCCTTGAGATTGCCCGAGGTCTCGAGCGAGAATTTTGCGCCAAGCCCTCCGGTCAGGCCGCGTACGGTTTCCACCGGATCGGCCCTGGTCGGGTTGATGGTATGGGTCGCGCCCAGCTCTTTTGCCAGCGCAAGCCGCTGATCGTTCAGATCGACGCTGATGATGGTGGCACAACCCGTCACCACCGCCCCTAGCACCGCCGACAGGCCGACTGCGCCCGCCCCGTAGATCACGATGGAATCGCCGGCTGAGGGATGGAGTGAGTTGATCACCGCCCCTGCCCCGGTCTGCACCCCGCAGCCCAGTGGGCCAAGCAGCTCAAGCGGCACGTCATTCGCGACCTTCACCACCGAACGTTCATTGCCAAGGGCATGTGTCGCAAAGGAGGACTGGCCGAAGAATCCGCCATGGATCACCTCGTCCCCCTTGCGCATCGTCGGCGAGCCATCCATGCGCGCAAAGCCGAAATTCGCCTTGGAGAAATCGCGGCAATACATCGGCTGACCGGTCTTGCAGGTGTCGCATGCCCCGCAATAGTGACAGCTCATGACCACATGATCGCCGGGCTTGAGCTTGGTGACCTTTGCGCCGACCTTCTCGACGATGCCCGCACCTTCATGGCCGTACACGGCCGGGAAAGGGGCGGGAACGACCTGATCGCGAGGCAGCGTGTCAGTGTGGCAGATGCCCGTCGCGACCAGACGCACCAGAACCTCGTCCTCGCGCGGGTCGTCAAGCTCGATCTCTTCGAGCGAGAATTTCCCGCCCTTCTCTCGCAT
Organism: Paracoccus sp. TRP; assembly: GCF_000185925.1. Classification (NCBI taxonomy): domain Bacteria; kingdom Pseudomonadati; phylum Pseudomonadota; class Alphaproteobacteria; order Rhodobacterales; family Paracoccaceae; genus Paracoccus; species Paracoccus sp. TRP. Next base: position 164,002 of record NZ_AEPN01000003.1, read on the forward strand.
TACTGCCGCTGTGATCTTCATGGTCTTTCCTCTTTTACTGTATAGCTGCGAACCAGGCAGGCTTGCCCCGGGTCTGGACGGTCACCGCCTTGAGATGCGTGTACATGTTCAGCGTCTCGTGACAGAATTCACTGCCGATCCCGCTTTCCTTGAAGCCGCCGAAGGGTGAGCCGGGCGCGAGATTGAAGTAGTTGTTGATCCAGACGTTTCCGGCCTGCAGCCGGTCCGCCGTGTCCCAGGCAGAGGCGAGGTCGTTGGTATAGATCCCCGCCGCCAGCCCATAACGGATGTCGTTCGCGTCATGGATGAGCCGGTCGTAGTCGCTCCACCGGATGACCGAGAGAACGGGGCCAAAGATCTCTTCCTGCGCGATGCGGGTATCGTTCGTGGTCTCGAAAACCGTCGGCTCGAAGAACCAGCCGGCATCGCATCCGGGAACCTCGGCCCGGCCTCCGCCCGTGGCCAGGCTGGCCTGTTCTTTGCCGATGTCGATATAGGACTGGACCCGACGCCCCTGCTTTTCCGAGACGAGGCAGCCCAGCAGAGGATAACTGTTGGTCGGATCGGCCACCCTGATCCGCCGCATCGAGGCGACGAGGCGCTGCATGAAATCGTCGTAAATGTCCCGATGCAGGAACAGGCGGGTCCCGGCCAGACATGACTGGCCGTTGCAATACATCGAGGCGAATGTGACGTTATCGACGATCGCGTCCATATCGGCGGCCGCGATATCCGGGAAAACGATGTTCGGGCTTTTGCCGCCGAGCTCCAGCGAGACGGGGACGAGGCGCTGCGCACCGGCCGCCGAGATCAGCCTCCCCACCTCGGAACTGCCGGTGAAGGCGAGTTTTGCGACATCGGGATGGCTGGTCAGGGCCGCACCGGCCTCTTCCCCGAAGCCGGGAACGATATTGATCACACCGGGCGGAAAGATTTCCGCAATCAGCTTGCCCAGCTCAAGCGTCGAAAGCGAGGCATGCTCGTCGGGCTTCAACACGACCGTGTTCCCGGCGGCGATAGCAGGCGCGATCTTGAACGCCGCCATGATCGCCGGCACGTTCCATGGAATGATCTGGCCGCAAACGCCGTAGGGCTCGCGTTTGGCGACAAGATATCCGTCGGCGATCGGCCGCCCCCAGCCCTCATGCATAAGGATCGCCGCAGCAAAGTAACGATACTGCTGGACGGCGATCGCGTGGTCCAGCCCCGTCTCCCAAAGGCCGCGTCCGATATCCAGCGTATCAATTGCCATCAGCCGGCCGGCTTCGCGCTCGATGGCATCGGCAAGCCTGCTCAGGCAGGCCGCGCGTTCCTCGGGCGTCTTCGCCCGCCAGATCGGGAAAGCGGTTTTGGCAGAGGCAACCGCCGCGTCAATCTGATCCTTGCCGCAGCGGGCGATATCGGCCAGATGCTCGCCCGTCGCGGCTGCCGTGGCCGCAAAGACCGGGCCTTTGACCGGCTGGAAACTGTTGTTGATAAAGGCGCCATAGCTTCGGGACAGACTGGCCCGGGCGGCAGACACATCGGTCATCCGTTCTCTCCTGTCGTTTTTTCTCGGTTGTCGGGCCCGCGCGAGTCATGGCTCGCCACCCACAAAGGCTAGGCCCGGCCCCTGGGCGCCGTCTATCCGCTGCTGGCGAAAATCGGGGAAATACTATCCGTTTCTTGCAGATTTGCGGGTCTGGCTGGGCAATTCACCAAAACGCTCGCGGTAATAGGCCGAAAACCGGCCAAGATGGAAAAATCCGTGCGTCATGGCCAGATCGGCAAGGTCAGCCCCCGGATCCGCAATCAGCGCCACCCGCACCGCATCAAGACGAAGCTCGCGCAGCCAGACCATCGGCGACCGTCCCAGTTCGGCATGGCAAAGCGCGTTCAGCTGCCGCTCGGACAGCGCCGCGACGCGAGCCAGATCGGCCAGAGCGATCGGCTGGCCAAGACGGGCGGTGGCATTGGCATGCAGCCGGTCGATACGCCGCCTGCGCTGACGACCTTGCGGCAGGCCGCGGGGATCGGTGTCATCCACCACCCCACTGCCATTAAGCAGCAGGAACATCGCCAGCCCCTGCTCCATATGCGCAAGCCAGGGTGCCAAATCCGCGCTTTTGTGCCGTACCCCCTCGACGGCCACGAAAGCCTCCAGTTGCGCCCGCCAGTGCAGCGCGGCGGTCGGAGCGAGCATCCGCCCCGGATCGGCGCAGACAGCGGCAAGCAGATCCGGCCGGCCCAGCGTATGGGCAGCCTCGGCCATAAGGCTGTGCGGCAGGCGCAGGATCAGCTGCTCGCTGCCCTCGGACCAGCGCAGCCGGATGTTGCGGCGCGGCGAGCTGATCACCGCGCTGCCCTGAGGCACCAGCCGGCGCACGCCATCCGCCTGAACCTCGATCGGGCCAGTCAACGAAAAATGCACCAGCGAAAAGTGATCATAGACGACGGGACAGATACCCACCTCGGGGCCATATCGCAGCGAATAAAGCGACAGCCGGGGGGTGTCGAACTTGTAAAGCCGGGTATCGACCCGCCCCGCCTCCCAATGCAGATGATGGTCGGACAGCTCGGCTGCCACCAGACCATGCGTCTCCATTTGTTCACGGGAACGGAAAATGCATTGCTGATAGAGGGCAGCCAGCCCGGACATGGCGCATACCCTCTGCCACCCCGCCGTCCAAGCCTTTACACACGCATGACGGTTGTCAAGCCGGATGAGCGGGCGCGGCGGCTTCCCCGGGCCGTAGCTGGCCCGGAGGCGTTATCTGACAGGGCCCGATCAGCCCAGACGATAGTTCGGGCTTTCGCGGGTGATCTGCACGTCGTGGACGTGGCTTTCCTTAAGCCCCGCACCGGTGATGCGCACGAACTGGCAATTGCGCTGCATCTCGGCCACGGTCGCGTTGCCGGTATAGCCCATGGCAGCGCGCAGACCGCCGACCAGTTGATGGATCACCGCAGCAGCCGAGCCCTTGTAAGGCACCTGCCCCTCGATCCCCTCGGGGACCAGCTTGTCCGAGGCGGCGTCCTTCTGGAAGTAGCGGTCGGCAGAGCCGCGCGCCATGGCGCCAAGGCTGCCCATGCCGCGATAGGATTTGAAGCTGCGGCCCTGATACAGGATCACCTCGCCCGGGCTTTCATCGGTGCCCGCGATGGCCGAGCCGACCATGGCGCAAGCCGCACCCGCCGCGATGGCCTTGGCGAAATCGCCCGAGAACTTGATGCCACCATCAGCAATCACCGGCACATCGCCCGCGCCGCGCACAGCGTCCATGATCGCGGTCAATTGCGGCACGCCAACACCGGCGACGATCCGCGTCGTGCAGATCGAGCCCGGACCAATGCCGACCTTGACCGCATCAGCGCCGGCATCGACCAGCGCGCGAGCCGCATCGGCGGTGGCGACGTTGCCGGCCACAACCTGAACCTCGTTCGAATACGCCTTGATACGGCTGACAGCACGGGCCACGCCCTCTGAGTGGCCATGGGCAGTGTCGATCACCACCAGATCAACCCCGGCCTCGATCAGGGCAATGCTGCGCTCATACCCTTCATCGCCCACGGTCGAAGCAGCCGCAACCCGAAGCCGGCCCAGCTCATCCTTGCAGGCCAAGGGGTTCAGCACCGATTTCTCGGTATCCTTCAGGGTCAGAAGGCCGGTCAGCTTGCCAGCAGCATTGGTAACCAGCAGCTTTTCGATACGGCGTGCCTTCATCAGGTCGATGGCTTCGGCCCGATCGGCCGGCTCGCGCAGGATGGCAAGGTTGTCCGAGGTCATCACCGCCCGCACTGGCATCTCATCGCTGTTGGCAAAGCGCATGTCGCGGTTGGTGATGATGCCAACCACCCGGCCCGAGGCGTCAACCACCGGAAAGCCGGTGACATTATAGCGGGCCTGCAGGGCCTTGGCATCGGCAATGGTCTGTTCGGGGGTCAGGGTGATCGGGTCATAGACGATGCCCGACTCAAAGCGCTTGACGCGGCGGACCTCATCGGCCTGCTGCTCGGTGGTCAGGTTGCGATGGATCACGCCGATGCCGCCTGCCTGAGCCATGGCAATCGCCATGCGGCTTTCAGTGACGGTGTCCATGGCGCTGGAAAGCAGTGGGATATTCATCCGGATCTGCTTGGTGACACAGGTCGTCACGTCGGCGGTCGAGGGCATCACCGAGGACGCCGCAGGAACGAGAAGAACATCGTCGAAGGTCAAAGCCTCACGAATCTGCATGGGAGCATCCTTGTCAGGGGTTCGTTTGGCAGTTTCCCATTTCACGGGCCGCGTGGAATGTCCAGCCTTCCGCCGTGCGATCTGCTAGAATTGGAAACAGTTTTTCGCGGACACGGCGCAAAAATCGTCGTAGTCCCGTCCTCTGGCCCCCGCATCGGGGAACGTTGCTGCAATGACACGGAACATAACATGGTACCAGACTGGACGCCGCGTCAGAATATGCGGGTGATTGACGCAGCCACGACCCCTGCCGCAGGCTGGAAGCAGAGGTTCGGAATGAGCCTGTTTCTGGGAGGAAATCATGAATAGGATCATCACCGGCATTGGCGCCCTGCTGACCACCGCAGCGCCGGTTCTGGCCGGCGGGATCGAACGCGCGCCGCAGTCGATCGCGCCACTGTTCGAGCAGGGGAATTATCTGGAGCTGAGCTTTGGCGGCGTCACGCCGGAGGTCTCGGGCAGGGACATGCCTGTCTTCGGCGGAAGGGATACCGGGGACGTCGCACAGGGCTATGGCTTTGTCGGCTTCTCTTACAAGCATCAGTTCACCGACAACCTGTCGGGCGTCTTTATCGTCGAGCAGCCGTTTGGTGCGGACATCCTTTATGAGCCCGGCAAATCCATCGCCCTTGGCGGCACCCTGGCCGAGGTGAACTCGACCACCTATACCGCCCTTTTGCGCTATAAATTCGACAATAACTTCTCGGTCCATGGTGGTCTGCGCGGCTCACGCGCTGATGGGCATGTCAGGCTGAGCGGCGCTGCCTATGGCCCGCTCTCGGGTTACGACGTCGATCTGGACGGCGCCTGGGGCATGGGCTGGGTCGCGGGCGTCGCCTATGAGGTGCCCGAGATCGCGGCACGCGTCTCGCTGACCTACAACTCGCCCGTCGAACACGAATTCGACACGGTTGAAACCCATCCCCTCACCGGGCCGGTCAGCAGCAAGACCAAGGTTAAGACCCCGCGGTCCTGGACGCTGGAAGGCCAGACCGGGATCGCTGAAGATACGCTGCTGTTCGGCTCAATCCGTTGGGTGAACTGGTCCGAGTTCCGGGTCGAGCCGCAGGTACTGGTCAGTGCTCCCCCGCTGGGCTTCGGCGTTGAGGGCGGGCTGGTCGAACTTGAAGACACCACCACCTATACCATTGGCGTGGGCCGCAAGTTCACCGAAAACTGGTCGGGTTCGCTGTCCTTCATGTATGAGCCTGAGAACAGCGATCTGGTCTCGCCCCTGTCCCCGACCAACGGTCGCAAGGGCGTCTCGGTGGCCGCGATCTATACCCGCGACAACCTTAAGGTCACGACCGGCGTCAGCTATATCAAGCTGGGCGATGCCTATGCCGAAACCGGCACTCCGGATCAAGAGCGGGCCAAGATGTCGGGCAACCACGCATGGGGCGCGGGGATCCGGATCGGCTATTCCTTCTGATCTCTCGACAAAAGCGAAAGGCCCCGGAACCTCCGGGGCCTTTTCTCATGCACAGGACAGGCGGGCGATCAGGGTTGCAGCGCCTGTACCAAAGCGGTGAAATGCTCGCCGCGTTTCTCAAAATTCGGATATTGGTCAAAACTCGCGGCGGCGGGGGCAAGCAGCACAGTCTCGCCCGGTTGTGCCTCAGCGGCGGCGCGGGCGACGGCCTGATCCATGGTTTCAACAACCTCATAAACGGTCTGGCCGATCTGCAGCGCAAAATCGCGGCCTGAATGGCCGATCAGATAGGCTTTCACCACTTCGCCCAGATAAGGCTGAAGGTCGGCGATGCCACCTTCCTTACCCAGCCCCCCGGCAATCCAGCGAATGCGCTTGAAGGCGGTAAGCGCCTTGGCGGCCGCATCGACATTGGTCGCCTTGCTGTCGTTGACCCAGCGCACGCCGCCGATCTCGGCCACGGTCTGACTGCGGTGGGGCAGGCCCTGAAAACTGTGAAAGGCGCTTTCGATCTCGCGCGGGGCGAGGCCGATGGCCCGGGTCGCGGCATAGGCGGCACAGGCGTTCTGGTGGTTATGCGCCCCAGGCAGACCCGTCACCTCGCGCAGATCAATCGAGGCGATCTGCCGGCCCTTGCGATACTCTGACAGAAAACCCTTGCGGGCAAAAACTGACCAGCCAAACCGCTCAAGCTTTTGTCCCGAGGACACCCGGATCACCCTATCATCGCCAGGCCCCATGCCAAGCTGATCAGCCAGATAGCGGCCCTCGACCTCATCCACACCGATCACGGCACGATCCGGCCCACCTTCAGCGAACAGGCGGCGCTTGGCAGCGAAATAGCCGCCATAGCCGCCGTGACGGTCCAGATGATCCGGCGACATATTGGTCAGGACCGCCACGTCGGGGGTTAAAGCACGGGCAAGGTCGGTCTGGTAGCTCGACAGTTCAAGCACCACCACCTCGCCATCATGGGCGGGTTCCAGCGACAGGACACCCGTGCCGATATTCCCGCCGATCTGGGTCGGGCGGCCCGCCTCTTTCAGGATGTGATGGATAAGTGCTGTGGTGGTGGATTTACCGTTTGAGCCGGTGACGGCGATCACCCGGGGGGTGCTGTCAAACCGCTCCCATTCCGGGGTCGCAAAACTGCGAAAGAACAGGCCGATGTCATTATCGACCGGCACACCCATCGCATAGGCGCAGGCAATGACCGGATGCGGCGCGGGGTAAAGATGCGGGATGCCGGGGCTGGTGATCAGCGCCGAGATACCGTCCCAGTTCTGCTCGCGCGTAAGGTCAAGGACATGTAACCCGTCCGCGGCTGCCTGCTCGCGGATATCGGCACCGTCGTCCCAGACGACGACGCGGGCCCCGCCCGCAGCAAGGGCAGCCGCCGTGGCGCGGCCCGAGCGGCCGAGCCCGAGTACGGCGATGGTTTGGTTCTGGACGCCCTGGACCGGAATCATGACGCTTCCTTGATTGTGGCAGGCGGGGGAAGCTTCGCCTTGCCCCGCGCCCGGAGGGGACGAATAACGGCTAGCGCAGCTTAAGCGTCGCCAGCCCGATCAGCGCGAGGATCAACGCGATGATCCAGAAACGGATGACGATCTGCGCCTCTCCCCAGCCCTTCTTTTCAAAGTGGTGGTGGATCGGGGCCATCAGGAACACCCGCTTGCCAGTGCGCTTGAAGTAAAGCACCTGAATGATGACCGACAGTGCTTCGACGACAAAAAGGCCGCCGACGATGGCCAGCACGATCTCGTGCTTGGTCACGACGGCAATGGCACCCAGTGCACCACCAAGGGCAAGGCTGCCAGTGTCGCCCATAAAGACCGCAGCCGGAGGGGCGTTATACCACAAAAAGCCAAGGCCCCCGCCGATCAGCGCGGCGACAAAGACTGCAAGCTCACCCGTACCGGGCACCAGATGCACGCCCAGATAATTGGCGAAATTCGCGTGGCCGACCATATAGGCGATGACCGCGAAACTGGCCGCAGCGATCATCACCGGCATGATTGCCAGCCCGTCCAGCCCGTCGGTCAGGTTCACTGCATTGGCCGCGCCAAGGATCACCAGCACGGTAAAAGGCACGTAAAGGATGCCAAGGTTGATCAGCGCATCCTTAAAGAAGGGCAGGGCCAGCTCTCCGCTCAGTGCGGCGGGATGCAGCCAGGTGGCGGCAAGACCTGCGCCGGCAGCAATGCACAGACCAATCGCCAGCCGCACCTTGCCTGACAGTCCGGCGTGATGCTGTTTGGTCACCTTGGCATAGTCGTCAGCAAAGCCGATGGCGGCAAAGCCCAGCGTCACCAGCAGCACGATCCAGACATAGCCATTGTCGAGCCGCGCCCAGAGCAGCGTCCCGACCACCAGCGCAGCAAGGATCAGCAGACCGCCCATGGTCGGCGTTCCGGCCTTGGAAAAATGGTTCTGCGGCCCGTCATCACGGATTGGCTGACCCTTCTTTTGCTTGCGCCGCAGCAGGTCGATCAGCGGTCGGCCAAAGAAAAACCCAAAGAGCAGCGCAGTGAAAAAGGCGCCGCCCGCCCGGAAGGTGATATACCGGAACAGGTTGAAGAAATCCCCGCCGTCGGAGAGGTTCGTGAGCCAATAAAGCATTACGCTGTCCTTTCGCCAGGGAGCGTGCTTTGGCGCGTCCGCCGCAGCGCGTCAACCACCGTCGAGACCTTCGAGGACTTCGACCCCTTCACGAGCACGATATCGCCGGTGGCGACCAGCTCTCCCACCCTTTCGGCCAGTTCCGCAGCAGTCGCGGCATGCAGACCGCGCCGGGTTTCGGGCAGAGCCTCATGCAGGGCGCGCATACGCGGCCCGGCGGTATGAACCAGATCCACCGCCGCCATCGAAGGATCATCGGCCATGCCGCGATGCAGTGCGATTTCATCCGGTCCAAGCTCAAGCATATCGCCCAGAATAGCGACGCGGCGACCCCCGGTCAGACGGGCCAGCGTCGCAAGCCCGGCGGCCAGCGAGGTCGGGTTGGAGTTATAGGCGTCGTCGATCAGCCGGATGCCGCCCAGATCCTCGACCGCGCCACGGCCCAGGGGCGGGTGCCAATCGGAAAGATGCCGCGCCGCCTCGGCCAGATCCGCCCCAGCCGCCGAAAGTGCGGCCAGAACACCGACCGCGTTCATCACGAAATGCGAACCGGCCGTAGCAAGGGTGAAATCCACCGTCTCACCCAGAACGCGGGCGCAGACGCGGGTCACCCCGTCCCCGGTTTCGGCCTTGATGGGTCTGGCCATGCCATGTTCGCCAAAACCGATCACGATTGCCCCGGACTCATCCGCATAGTCGCGCAAAAGCGGCGTCACGCCCAGATCCTCGGGCAGGACCGCGGTACCGGGCTGTAGCAGGCCACGAAAGATCGCGCCTTTTTCCCGCGCAATCCCTTCGATCGCGCCAAACGCCTCAAGATGCGCGGCAGCGACCGTCGTGATCATGGCAACATGCGGACGGGCCAGACGGGCCAAAGGCTCAATCTCTCCCGGATGATTCATACCGATCTCGATGATGGCGAAATCGGTGTCGGCGGGCATGCGCGCCAGCGTCAGCGGCACGCCCCAGTGGTTGTTATAGCTGGCCTCTGCGGCATGAATCCTGCCCTGACCGGCAAGGGCGATGCGTGCCATCTCTTTGGTCGAGGTCTTGCCGACCGATCCGGTGATGGCGATGACCTTGCCTTGCATCCGCGCGCGCCCCGCCCTGCCCAGAGCCTCTAGCGCGGGCAGAACATCGGGCACGGTCAGCAGCGGCGCGTCGGGCGCGACACCTTCGGGGATGCGGCTGACCAGCGCCGCCGCCGCGCCCTTTTCCAGCGCCTGGGCGACGAAATCATGCCCGTCACGCGCGGCTTGCAAGGCGACAAACAGATCGCCGGGCTGAATGGTGCGGGTGTCGATCGAGATACCGGTGATCGCAAAGTCACGGGTGGCACGGCCGCCGGTTGCAGCAGCGGCATCCTGCGAGGTCCACAAGCTCATATCTTGCCATCCAGCGCCGCGACGGCCACCGAGGCCTGTTCAGCATCGTCGAATGGATAAACGTCACTGCCGATGATCTGGCCGGTCTCATGCCCTTTGCCCGCGATCAGCAGCGCATCACCCGGCTGAAGCGTATCGACCGCGCGCAGGATCGCCTCGGCCCGGTCTCCGATCTCGATTGCCTCGGGTCCAGCCCCGGCCATCACCTCGGCGCGGATCGCGGCCGGGTCCTCGGATCGGGGGTTGTCGTCGGTAACATAAACGACATCCGCGAATTGCCGCGCCGCCTCGCCCATCAGCGGGCGCTTGAGCCGGTCGCGGTCACCACCGGCGCCAAAGACCACGACGATACGGCCCATGACATGCGGTCGCAGCGATTGCAGGGCCGAGGCCAGAGCGCCGGGCTTGTGGCTGTAATCGACAAAGACCGCCGCGCCATTCTCGCGCACCGCCGCAAGCTCCATCCGGCCGCGCACCGTGGTGAGGCCCGACAAGGTGTCAAGCACGCGCGCCGGCTCATCCCCGGCAGCGATGACAAGGCCCGCTGCAGCCAGGACGTTCTCGGCCTGAAAACCGCCGATCAGCGCCAGACGCACCAGATGCGCCTGACCATACAGGCTGAAACGCAGATCCTGCCCGGTTGCATCATAGCGCTGGTTCAGGATGCGCAGGTCAGCACGTTCGGCACGGCCAACGGTCGTCAGCTTCAGGCCCCGGTCGCGGGCGATCTGTTCCATCTGCCGGCCGCGCGCATCGTCGATATTGATGACCGCGCCCGCACCTTCGTCCAGCAGCCGGTCAAAGAGCAGCGCCTTGGCGGCGAAATATTCGTCAAAGTCCTTGTGGTAGTCGAGGTGGTCCTGACTGAAATTCGTGAAGGCCCCGGCCTTCAGCCGCACCCCGTCCAGCCGATGCTGGTCCAGACCATGAGAGCTGGCCTCCATCGCCGCATGGGTGACGCCCTCGGCGGCCGCCTCGGCCAGAACGCGGTGCAGGGTGATCGGCTCGGGCGTGGTATGGGCCAGCTTGGCCTGATAGTCGCCCTGCACGCCCATGGTGCCCAGGCTGATCGCCTTATGGCCAAGCGCCTGCCAGATCTGGCGGGTAAAGGTCGCAACCGAGGTCTTGCCCGAGGTGCCGGTGACAGCAACCATCGTCTCGGGTTGCGCGGCAAACCACAGCGCGGCGGCACCGGCAAGCGCGGCGCGCGGATCCTCGGCCACGACCAGCGCCGCATCTGCGCCTGCCAGTTCAGCAGCCGCAATCTCGGCGCCCTTGCGGTCGGTCAGGATCGCCCCTGCGCCCTGGCGCAGCGCGTATTGGATGAACTCGGCCCCATGCACCGCCGAACCCGGCAGCGCCGCGAACAGGCAGCCCGGCCTGACTTGCCGCGAATCGACAGCCAGGCCCGTAATCTCGGGGTCGCGCCCCTTGTCCCCTCTAAGCCCCAGAAGGGACAGTCGCATCGCCCGGTCCGTCACGGAACCTCCGTTCATCAGTTCGAGACGAGCTTTAGCCGATCCGGCAAAGGCCGTTCAACCATCGGCAACTTGGTTTCCGTGGTCGGACGCAGGCCCAGAAGCGGCGCGACGCGACGTATCACCTCGGCCGCCACCGGTGCCGAGGTCGCACCCGCCGTCCGGCTTTCGCCGCCCGGCCCCTTGGTCGAGGGCTCGTCCAGCGACAGGACCAGAACATATTGCGGATCGCTGGCCGGAAAGACCGAAGCAAAAGTCGAGACCACCTTGTTGCCGTAATAGCCGCCCGAGGGACGCGGTTTGTCGGCGGTGCCGGTCTTGCCCGCGACCTCATAGCCTTCGACATTGGCGCTGCGACCGCTGCCCCGGACCACTACCTGACGCAGCATCTGGACGGCGATGTGCGCCGCCTCGGGCGAAAGCACCTGCTCACCCCCGCGCTGGTTGCGACCGTGGATCAGTGTCGGCACCACGCGCTTGCCCCCGTTGGCGACAGTTGCATAGGCCGAGGCCAGATGCAGCGGGCTCGCGGCAAGACCATGGCCAAAGGCGACCGTCGCCGAGGTCACGGCGGGCCAGCGTTTCGGCACCAGCGGCTTGCCGGTCGGGGCCTCGCTCATCTCGATCGGGGTCGGCTCAAAGAAGCCCAGTTTCTCAAGGAAATCCCGCTGCCGCTCGGCCCCGAGCAGCTGCGCCACCCGGACGGTGCCGACGTTCGAGGATTTCACGATGATATCCGTCACCGAAAGCGTGCCGTAATTGTGGCCGCGGAATTCGTTGATCAGATATTTGCCGATCTTCATCGGCGCTTTGGCATTGATCATCGTGGTCGGGCTGACCAGCTTGAGGTCAATCGCCTGCGCCACCGGGAAGATCTTGAAGGTCGAGCCCAGCTCGTACTGCCCCTGAACCGCGCGGTTGAACAGCGGGCTGTCCGAGGGATCACCCTTCAGCAGCGGACGCGGCCGGTCATTGGGATCGAAATCGGGCAGGCTTGCCATCGCGACGATCTCGCCGGTCTTGACCTCCATCAGGATGCCGGTCGCACCCTTGGCGTTCATGACCTTCATGCCGTTGCTCAGCACTTCTTCCATCGCGGCCTGCACGGTCAGGTCCAGCGACAGGGTCAGAGGCGCGCCATCATTGGCCGGATCGCGCAGCCAGTGGTCAAAAGCTTTCTCGACCCCGGCTACGCCGACGACCTCGGCGCTGGCAACGCCTTCTTTACCAAAGGTCGCGCCGCCAAGGATATGGGCGGCAATATTGCCGTTCGGGTAAAGCCGCATCTCGCGCGGGCCGAACAGCAGCCCTGGCTCACCAATATCATGGACGGCCTGCATCTGTTCGGGGCTGATCTTTTTCTTGATCCAGACAAAGCTGCGCTTGCCGGTGAAATCCTTGCGCAGCCGTTCGATATCCAGGTCGGGAAAGACACGGACCAGCTCGCTTGCCGCGCGATCGGGGTCAACCATCTGCTGGGGATGGGCGTAAAGCGATTGGGTCAAAAGGTTCGTCGCCAGCACCCGCCCCTGACGGTCGGTGATATCGGCACGTTGTGAGATGATCTGCGCGCCGGTCGTCTGGACGCGCGGCTCGCTGGGCTGGCTTGAGGCCAGCACGCCCATCTTGAACCCCACCGTGCAGAAGGCCAGCGCAAAGGCGCAGGACATGAAAAACAGACGTGAGCGGGCGCTGTCCCGCGCCTTTTCCTGAATCACGGCATGTCTTTGCGCGCGGTTTTCCGCCTCGATGGCGTCAGGGTTTTCCCCGGCTTCGCGGGCGCGAAGGATGCGGGCCAGCGGGCGCAGCGGTGTGCGGATCATGGCGTGCTCTCCTGTGGTCTGCGGGGCGGATAACCGGCAGGGCGTTCGACGGGCGGGTTCTCGCCCGGTGCTGACGTCTGCGGTGTCGCTGTCGGAAAGGCGATCTGGCCCACATCGACGAACTGGTCCGAGCCAAAGGGGACCAGCTTCAGCCGGTCAAAGTTCAGGTCGACAAGCTGGCGCAGCCGCTCGGGCCGGTTAAGAAAGGCCCATTCGGCACGCAGGACGCCCAGATCTTCGCGCAGGCGACCGATCTGGCGCTGGATGCTGCTCATCTCTTCGATGGCGGCCTGGGTACGGTAATTCTCGCGATAGGCCCAGAAGGCAAGGCCCATGACAGCAAGGGTGGTCAAAAGATACAGAATCGACCGCATCACGCCCCCTTTCCTGACAACATCGGCAGGCCGAGGACCGAGGGATCGACCCGGCCCGCAACGGCATCTGTACGAATACCGACCCGCAGCAGCGCCGAACGCGCGCGGGGATTCGCGGCAAGCTCTGCCTCATCGGGGCCGATGGCGCGACGGAAGGGCAGCGTAAAGGCCGCCGCTTCGCGCATCGCCTCGGGCGCATAGCGGCTGCCGCCTCCGGCGCTGTTCGAACGCGCCTGCATAAAGCGCTTAACGATCCGGTCTTCAAGCGAATGAAAACTGACCACCGCCAGCTTGCCACCCGGACGCAAGGCACGCTCGGCCGCAGCAAGACCGGCAACGAGCTGGCCGAATTCGTCATTCACCCAGATGCGGATAGCCTGAAAGGTGCGGGTCGACGGATGGCTTTGCCCCGGCTTGGGACGCGGCAGGCAGGCCGCGACGATATCCGACAGCTGCCCGGTGCGCGTCAGTGGCCGCGCCGCGACGATAGCGCGGGCAATGCGGCGGGCGGCGCGCTCTTCTCCGTAAAGATACAGCACATCGGCGATCACCGCCTCGGGCGCAGCGTTCAGCAGATCGGCCGCGCCTGGTCCGTCCCCGCCCATGCGCATATCAAGCGGCCCGTCGCGCAGAAAGGAAAAGCCGCGTTCGGGCTGGTCCAGCTGCATCGAGCTGACGCCAAGATCCAGCACCACGCCATCGACAGGGCCGCCTGCCAGCTCATCCAGATCAGAAAACGTGCCTTCGACCAGACGCAGCCGGTCGCCATATTCCCCGGCCCAAGCCTTGGCCATGCCGAAAACGGTCGGGTCGCGGTCAATGCCGATAACCTGATCGGCACCTTGCGCCAGCAGGCCGCGCGCATAACCGCCCGCGCCAAAGGTGCCATCGACCCAGACACCCTTCACAGGCGCAACGGCCCGCAACAGCGGGCCAAGCAGGACAGGCACATGCGGAGCTTGCGCCATCCCTACCCCTCCTCCTGCGGACCCGAGGTCAAAAGCGACAGCGGATCGGCGCCGGGCTCAAAGTCCGGCACCAGCTCTTCCAGCCGGCGCTCTTCCTCTTCGTAGTTGTCGGGTGCCCAGACCTTGAGGCTGTCGCCGGCCGAAATAAAGAAGGCGCTGTCGGTCAGGCCGATTTTCTCGCGCAGCTTCTGGGGCAGGACCAAGCGGCCATCGCCGTCGATCTCAGTCTCTTCGGCATGGCCGTGATAGATGTTTTCCAGAAGGTTACGTTCGGCGCTGCCGCGTTTCATGGCCGAGATGCCACGATCAATCTCGTCCATGGCCTCCATGGTGAAAAGCTGCAGATATTTCCAGTCGCGGGTGCCAAAGACGATGACCAGCTGGGGGCGCTTGCCGGGTTCCCAATCGGGATCGCAGGACTCAAAGACGCGTCGGAACTTGGCCGGGATGGAAACGCGGCCTTTCGCGTCCACCTTGACCTCTTCCGAACCTCTGAACCTGCGTGCCAAGGGCCCGCACTCCTTCCACTGTCCCGTCCTTTCCGGTCCACCCGAAAAGGAAAGGCGGATCGGGCTGCTGCCACTGCCCGATCCGCCGCCCTCGTTCCCATCTCTGGGCCCCGTAGTTTCGGGGATCGCGCCCTGCGTTTTGCGCCACCTGGGGGAGGTGCTGCTCGCGCGCCGCAGAGGCATGTTCGGAAGCGGGTTGCCTGTATGAAAGCTGCTTGTCGCCTTTTGGGGTCTTGGTGCCCCCTTTGTGCCCGTTCCGTGAGTCAGGGATGCCATGGGATTTCATGGGACGCAATGGATTTGTTTGGGTGAAATTTGGTCGCAGGCGGGCAATCGCCTGCGAACAGTATGTGAACAGGCTCACGCAAACGCGATGACAGGGGAAGGTTTCGGATGTTGAGAGAGGTAAACCACAATATGTGGTGTCCAGAGACGATGTGGCAAATAAATCCCACCAATTCCCGGAATCGTCCCGATCAAGGCCGGAATCGCCATTTCATCGCTGGAACAGGGGGTGAGATTCGCCGATTCGTGCAGCGATTCACGAATTATCACGCCGCAGTGATTCGGAGCTGTGCCGTCATTCCCGTAAATTCCCGGACCCGTTCCCGTGTTTTCCCGAACGGGTCCAGAGGTGTCGTTCCTAGGCCAGACCGTCCGCGATCAGACGCGCCGCCAGACGGGCAAAGGATTGGGCCACCGGCCCGTCACCAGATGCGATGGGCGCACCTTCATCACCGGCAAGCCGGACATCAAGGCTAAGAGGTATCTCACCCAGAAACGGCAGGCCCAGCATTTGCGCCTCGGCAGCGACGCCGCCATGGCCGAACAGATGCGCCTCATGCCCGCAGTTGGGGCAGACATAGGTGGACATGTTTTCGACCAGTCCCAGAACCGGGGTCTTGAGCTTGTCAAACATGTCGATAGCGCGGCGCGCATCGATCAGCGCCACATCCTGCGGAGTCGAGACGATGATCGCGCCGGTCACCTGCGCCTTTTGGCACAGCGACAGCTGCACATCGCCCGTGCCCGGTGGCAGGTCGACCAGCAGCACGTCCAGCTCACCCCACTTCACCTGATTGAGCATCTGCTGCAGCGCGCCCATCAGCATCGGACCGCGCCAGACGACCGCCTCACCCTCTTTCATCATCAGGCCCAGCGACATGACCGTGACGCCATGAGCGTGCAGCGGTTCAATCATCTGGCCGTCGCTGGTCGGACGCTGCCCGGTCAGGCCCAGCATCCGCGGCTGCGAAGGACCATATATATCTGCGTCAAGCAGCCCGACGCGACGGCCCTGACGCGCCAGCGCCACGGCAAGGTTCGAGGTCAGCGTCGATTTCCCGACGCCCCCTTTTCCCGAGCCGATGGCCACGATCCGCGCCACGCCCCCGACCGGGGCCGGCCCGGCCTGCGGCGTGGGGTGACGGCCGATCTTAAGGCTGGGCGGGTCGCTGGCGCCGCCCGAACGGGCCACAACCTGCGGCGGTGCGCCACGCGGAGCAGCGGGGGCGGTGGTGACGATCTGCACCTTTTCGACTCCGGGCAAAGCCGACAGCCGGCGCTGTGCCTCGGCTTCGACCGGGGCAAGCGCGCGGGCAGTCGCTGCATCGCCCGCCTCAATGACGAATCGCACCAGGCCCGATTCGACGCTGAGAGCGCGTACGAGGTCCTGAGAAACCAGGTTTCCGCCCCCCGGAACCGCGATTTCTGCAAGTTCCTGAAGCACACGTTCGCTTGATATCGTCATCGCTACCCCCGGTTAGATCGACCCGCAGCATGGCAATTCGGACATGGCTCGGCAACCCGGGTCCGAATGGTGATACCGCTAACGTATTGTGACCCCACGTAAAATACGACCCGGTCACTAGATATACGCGAATGAGTTTGTAAAGAATTTGAAAAATTCGCGGTTTATTAACGCATTGTGACGGCGTTCCAGAGACAGCCATGTCGTTTCTGCATAGCAGCATCTCGCCTGTGGGCGTTGTGCATATGCAGAAAACGGGCCATGTTCATTCCAACAGCGCGGGACAAGATTAAGTGACCGCGCCAACCGCAAGACGAAAGAGTGTATGAAATGGCTGTTCTCGATCTGATCCATGGCGGTATGCACCGCAACGCCGCAAGCGGCAACGGGGCGATCGCGAAATTCGTGGCCGGCCTGCGTGAAAACATGGCCCGTCGTGCCGTCTATCGTCAGACCCTGCGCGAGCTGGGCGAACTGTCCGACCGCGAACTGGCTGACCTTGGCCTGAACCGCAGCAACCTCCGTGGCGTGGCTTACGAAGCCGCATGGGGGGCGAAGTAAGAATTTCGATACCCGACCCACTCCTCCTCCCTTGGGTCCGGGTTCAGGCGGCATCCTCCCTCCTCCTCCCTGAGGATGCCGCCGCTCAGATAAGGTGAAGCCCGCTCCTCCTCCCTCGGGTTTCACGTTAAGGCGGCCCCTTACTCCTCCCTTGAGGGCGCCGCCAACCAATACGGCGAGACCTCTCCTCCTCCCGGGTCTCGCGGTTCCGGCGGCAGCCTCTCTCCTCCTCCCGGAGGCGCCGCCAAACCGATACGGAGAAGCCCCTCCTCCTCCCTGGGCTTTCCGTTATGCGCGGCGCCCTCCCCTCCTCCTCCCTGGAGGGCGCCGCCAAAATCCCCGCCGCAAGGCGGACACAGTTTGCGACGGTCCTTCTCCTCCTCCCTGGGATCGTCAGCACGCGGTAATGGCCTCCTCCTCCCTGCCATTGCCGCACCCTATGCGCGGCCCCTCCTCCTCCCTGGGCCAGCGTTACGCGGCGGTGCCCCCTCCTCCTCCCTGGGCGCCGCCGCTTTTCATTTTCAGGCCATCGGGTTAATCGCGGGACATGTTGTCCTATCAGCACGCCTATCACGCCGGGAATCTGGCCGATCTGCACAAGCACGCGTTGCTTGCTGCCATGCTTTCGTATCTGACCGTCAAACCCAAGCCGCTGTCCTATCTGGAAACCCATGCCGGGCGTGGTCTTTACGATCTGACCTCGCCTGAGGCGGAAAAGACCGGCGAGGCGGCCGCAGGCATCACCCGCGCGTTGGCAGAGGACTGGCTGCCTGCAGATCACCCATTGCGCCAGGCCCTGGATGCAGTCCGCGCACGCCATGGTGCCACGGCCTATCCCGGCTCTCCGCTGATCGCACGACACTTCCTGCGCCCGGACGACATCGCCCATCTGGCCGAGTTGCACCCCACCGAGCATGAGGCACTGGCCGAGGTTGCGGGTTTCGCACGCCTGCACCAACAGGACGGGTTTCAGATGGCACAGGCAGTCTGTCCGCCTATGCCGCGCCGGGGGATGCTGCTCATTGACCCAAGCTATGAGGTCAAGGCCGATTACGACGCCATACCGCGCCATATCTCGCGACTGGTGCGCAAGTGGAACGTAGGCGTGATTGCGCTGTGGTATCCGATCCTGACCGATCAGCGCCATGTGCCGATGATCGAGGCACTGCGGGGCGGCCATGCGGATGCGCTGATCTCGGAAGTGAACTTCCCACCGGCCCGATCAGGCCATGGCATGATCGGTTCGGGCATGGCGGTGGTAAACCCGCCTTATGGGCTGGATGAAGAAGCAGCGCGGATCGAGTCGCTGTTCAGTCAGCGCTTTCCGGGCAAGGCTTGGCGCTAGCTCGACAGTTTTTGGATATTTGAACACGAAAGAAGCCGGCCAGAGGCAAGCAAGCCGGCAAGCCTGCGGTCAGTTTCATCCTCGGGCCCATCCGCCCATGGACGGAAACGCAGGCGGAATGCGGCAAGCCGCGCGGGGGATTCTGGGTAACCAATGCGCGTCAGGCTATCGGGCAGGGGCAGATCGGCCCCCTCTCCCTCAGGCCAGATTGCGAGTCCTTGCAGGGCCAGCCGTCGCCAGTCAAAGCGCGGGCCCGGGTCGATCTTGCGTCCCGGGGCCAGATCCGAATGTGCGATAACGTCCCGAGGGCTAATGGACCAGCGCGCCATGATCTCAGCCAGCAAGGTCTCCAGCGCTGCCATCTGCGGTTCGGGGAAAGGACGGTCGCCGGGGTTAGCAAGCTCGATGCCGATGCTGCGGGAGTTGACATCCTCGCGCCCCAGCCACGAGCCCGCGCCCGCGTGCCAGGCGCGGCGATCCTCGGGGACCAGTGCCTCGGTCGTGCCGTCTTCATGGATCAGCCAATGCGCGCTGACCTCGGCCTCGGGGTCGCAAAGCCGCGCGCGGGCCGAAGGGCCA
Source organism: Paracoccus sp. TRP (assembly GCF_000185925.1). Taxonomy (NCBI): domain Bacteria; kingdom Pseudomonadati; phylum Pseudomonadota; class Alphaproteobacteria; order Rhodobacterales; family Paracoccaceae; genus Paracoccus; species Paracoccus sp. TRP. The sequence continues at coordinate 183,044 of NZ_AEPN01000003.1, forward strand.
TCGGCCATGCCGGTATAGTGGATGACGATCAGTTGAGGCTGTTCCCCGCGCCGATCGCCGTGATTGGGGGATAGGCTCAAAGTCTGGACTGGCGGAAGGGGCGCGGATCCCAGCCGCAGACAAAGCCGTCACCGTCAGGGTCCATGCCATGTGGATCTATCACCGGTCCGCCTGCCGCGATGAAGGCAGCTTGCGCCGCATCCACGCTGACATAGGTCCGGCACACCCGCGCCGCTGCCGAATCAGAGCTTCCGCTACGCTGATAGGTGCGTGTGCCCGGAGCCTGCGTCTCTTGATGAGCATAGCGCACCAGCACCGGCGTCACCCCCTGCCCGACGCGGACCGGGGTGCCTTGGGTGCGTGGCGCAGCCTGTTTCGGGGCTGTGGCAGCCTGCCGTTTCACGGGTGTGCCCGCAATATCGTCCGGGGTCGGCGCCTGAGCTGGCAGCTGGATCGGGATCGCCTTCGGCGCCTGACCCTTGCCATGCAGGGCAACCTCACGCTCTTGCAGGTATTTGGCATAGGCCGAGCCATTGTGCATGGCGCTGTAATTCGGGTTCCAGCCCGTATTTTCACCGCAGCCGGCCAGCGCAAGCACAGAGCCAAATACCGCGAGGGTCGCCAGGTTCCGCATCGGTCTCTCCCGTTTGTAGCCGGTTACCACCAGCGCGAGGGTTTCGCCGTGAAGCCTGCCGCAGATTCGAGGCTTTGCGCAAGGTTCAACAGGTTGCCCTCATCCCAGGGGCGGCCGATCAGCTGCATGCCAAGCGGCAGGCCCTGACGGTCAAGCCCCACCGGAACCGAAATCCCGGGCAGGCCGGCAAGGTTCACCGTCACTGTAAAGACGTCGTTGAGATACATCTCGACCGGGTCCTTGCCCGACATCTCGCCCAGACCAAAGGCGGCGCTGGGGGTGGCCGGGGTCAGGATTGCGTCGATACCATCGGCAAAGACCTGATCAAAGTCGCGCTTGATCAGCGCGCGTACCTTGCGGGCACGGTTGTAATAGGCGTCGTAAAAGCCCGCGGACAGCACATAAGTGCCGATCATAACCCGGCGCTGCACCTCGGGGCCAAAGCCCTCGGCGCGGCTGCGCTCATACATCTCGACCACGCCGTCACCAGCTTCGAGCCGGGCGCGGTGGCCATAGCGCACGCCGTCGTACCGGGCGAGGTTCGATGAAGCCTCGGCCGGCGCAATGACGTAATAGGCCGGAAGGGCATATTTCGTATGCGGCAGGCTGACATCTACCACCTCGGCCCCCGCATCGCGCAGCATCTCGGCCGCCTTGTTCCACAGGGCGTCAATCTCATCCGACATGCCGTCCATGCGATATTCGCGCGGAATGCCGATGCGACGGCCGCGGATGTCACCGGTCAATGCAGCCTCATAATCCGGGATCGGACGCTCGGCGCTGGTCGAATCCTTGGGGTCGACCGAGGCCATTGCGCCCAGCATGATTGCCGCGTCGCGCACCGTCTTGGTCATGGGGCCCGCCTGATCAAGCGAGCTGGCAAAGGCAATGACGCCCCAGCGGCTGACCCGGCCATAGGTCGGTTTCAACCCTACTGTACCGGTAAAGGCCGCGGGCTGGCGGATCGAGCCGCCGGTATCGGTGCCCGTCGCGGCAAGGCACAGATCTGCAGCCACGGCCGCCGCCGAACCACCCGAAGAGCCGCCCGGCGTCAGTTGCCGGTCATCGACTTTCCAAGGGTTCACCACCGGTCCGTAGCAGGCGCTCTCGTTCGAGGAGCCCATGGCGAATTCGTCCATGCTGAGTTTACCCAGCATGACCGCGCCCGCGTCCCACAGATTCTGGGTCACGGTCGATTCATAGGGCGGCAAAAAGCCCTCCAAGATCCGGCTTGCAGCCTGCGAAGGCACGTCGCGGGTACAGAAAAGATCCTTGATCCCCAACGGGATGCCACACATGGCCGGTGCATCGCCCGCAGCAATGCGGCTGTCGGCAGCGGCAGCCATCTCGCGCGCCTTTTCGGGCGTCTTGTGGCAGTAAGCGTTCAACACTCCGGCCTGCTCGATCGCGTCAAGGCAGGCTTCGGTCAGCTCGGCGCTGGTAAAATCGCCCTTGCGCAGCCCGTCGCGGGCCCCGGCGATGGTCAGTCGGTTCAGATCGGTCATTCCACCACCTTCGGCACGGCAAAGAAGCCCTCACGCGCATCGGGCGCGTTTTTCAGGATCAGGTCCTGCATCTCGCCGTCGGTGACGACATCCTGACGGCGCTTAAGACGCATCGGCTCGACCCCGGTCATCGGCTCGACGCCCTCGACATCGACTTCATTCAGCTGTTCCATGAAATGCAGGATGCCGTTCAGCTCCTGCGCCAGCGCGGGCAGGTCGGCGTCCTTGACCGCAATCCGCGCCAGATGCGCAACCTTGCGGGCTTCGTCCTCGGTGATCGCCATGGGGGCTCCTTTCGCTTGGGCCGGGTTTTACCGGGGCGGCCGGGGCGGGGCAAGCACCCGTGCAGGCGGAACTTTACGCCCGCGACCCGGCTTGGCAGGATGCGGGCCAAGCAACAAGCAAGGAGCCCTTCCATGAAACTGACCTGGCTTGGCCATTCGGGTTTCCGGCTGGAGATCGAAAAGGCCGTGATCCTGATCGACCCCTGGCTGTCCGGCAACCCGATGTTTCCTGCCGACAGGCGTGACGAGGCGATTACCGGCGCAACCCATGTCCTGCTGACCCACGGTCATGGCGACCACACCGGGGATACACTGTCCATCGCACGCGAACTGAAAATCCCGGTCGCCGGCATCTATGACCTGATCAACACCTGGCAGACCCATCAGGGCATTGAAGGTATCGGCTTTAACAAAGGCGGCACGGTCGATCTGGGCGGAGCCCGCGTCACCATGGTCAATGCCGCACATTCCTCGTCCTTCGATGGGAACGAGGGACCGGTCTATGCCGGACATGAGTCGGGCTATATGATCGCGGGCGAGGGCCATGTGATCTATGTTTCAGGCGACACCGACATCATGGCCGACATGGGGTGGATGGGCGAATATCACCAGCCCGACATCGGCATCCTGTCGGCCGGCGGGCATTTCACCATGGATATGGAGCGCGCAGCCTGGGCAGCGCGGAAGTATTTCAACTTCAGGACCGTGATACCCTGCCACTATCGGACCTTCCCGCTGCTGGCACAGGATGCCGAGCCGCTGAAAGCGGGCCTGCCCGGCGTTCAGGTGATCGAGCCTGAGGTCATGCAGCCGATCACCCTTTAAGGCCAGCTGTAACTGCTGGAGCGGGGCTGTTCGCGTACCGTCGGACCAAGCGGCGCAAAGATCTCGACCAGCAGGGGATAGCATGCGGCAGCGTCACTGGAGTGCTCGCTGCCGCAATCGCCGCCCGGACAGGCCGAAAGCCCGCCGATCAGGTCGATTTCGGCATAGAATTCAAGATAGTCTCCGGGACGCACCGGGCTGGTTTTCATGAAATACTGGCCAGTATCGCGGGTAAAACCGGTGCACATGAAAACGTTCAGCACGTCATGCACCAGCGGTTCGGCCTCGTCTCGCGACAGGTTCAGATCGGCCATCAGCGCATTGACCAGATTCGAATGACAGCAGTGGTGATAATCCTGCCCGCTAAGCAGCCGGTGCGTATAGGGATCGCAACGTGTACCGATCACGTCATGGACCGAGCCGCCGAATTCATCAATGCCATACCACTCCAGCGTATCCTCGGTCACCGTCGCCATGGGGCGCAGATGCGGAAAGCCGGACCACATCCGGTCCCCGCGCGTCAGATGCGTGCCATGCAGCGCCCGGGTCTTGCCCGAGTAAAAACGCTCACGCGGGTCGGCCGCAGACCACAAATTCAGATCGCCGACCTGCGGCCCTTCGACGCTGGTGATGCGAAAAAAATGGCCGGCAGGGACGTGAAAGCAGCGCGCCTCGCGCGGCGGTACCAGACATTCGCCCGATTTGCGTGCCGTCAGCCGCAGCGTCTGCAGCCCCGGCAGATCCGGGTCAGGCAGCGTCTCGTTGGGATAACAGATCACCGGGCGAACGGCCCGACGGTCGGCGGCATCTTCGGGAATATTGCGGGTCATGCGGCGATGCTAGGAGCGACACCACGATATCGCAACCCTGTTTTGCCACGTATCTTAACAGAAATTTCGTGGCAAAAAGGCGGCATAGAAACGCGCTAGCGGGCGCAATCGCCAGAACTGCGCCCAAAGCTGCCGACGGTCCCGGGATCAGGCAGCCTGACGCAGATCTGCTTCCAGCGGCATCGGCGCAAAGCTGAAATAGCCGAACATCTGCTCCAGAACGGCCAGCGCCTCGCGATCCTGGACCTTTTGCGGCTTGCGCGCGGTCAGGGGGGTGACGTTTTCTTGCGTAACGGCAGAGGAGGTCATCTCGGAATCTCCGGATCGTGCTTTGTCCTCCCTGCCAAACAGATAACGCCGCATCGCAGAAAAATCCAGCTCTGCGACGCGGCGTAAATCCGCCATGGCCGTCATGGCAGCCATGATGTCAGGGCAAATCAGACGATCCGATCCACCATCATATGCTTGATCGAGGCAATCGCCTTGGCCGGGTTCAGCCCTTTCGGGCAGGTGTTGGTGCAGTTCATGATCGTGTGGCAACGATACAGCTTGAACGGGTCTTCAAGCGCATCCAGCCGCTCGCCCGTGGCTTCATCGCGCGAATCGATGATCCAGCGATAGGCATGCAGCAGCGCCGCCGGGCCAAGATAGCGGTCGCCGTTCCACCAGTAGCTGGGGCACGAGGTCGAGCACGAGGCGCAGAGGATGCACTCATAAAGACCATCAAGCTTTTTGCGGTCTTCGATCGACTGACGCCATTCCTTGTCGGGATTGGGCGTCTCGGTGATCAGATAGGGCTGGACCGAGGCGTGCTGGGCATAGAAATGCGTCAGGTCCGGCACCAGGTCCTTGACCACCGGCATATGCGGCAGCGGGTAGATGTTCACATCGCCCTTGACCTCATCAATGCCGTAGATACAGGCCAGATGGTTGCCGCCGTCAATGTTCATCGCGCAGGATCCACAGATCCCCTCGCGACACGAGCGGCGGAAGGTCAGCGTCGGATCAATCTCGTTCTTGATCTTGATCAGCGCATCCAGAATCATCGGGCCGCATTTGTCCAGATCGACGAAATAGGTGTCGATGCGTGGGTTTTCACCGCTGTCCGGATCCCAGCGATAGATGTTGAAGCGGCGGACATTGGTTGCGCCTTCGGGCTTCGGCCAGGTCTTTCCGACCCGCATCCGGCTGTTCTTGGGAAGGGTAAGTTGGACCATTGGGTACTCCTATGAGAGATTTCCTTGCGGCCGAAAATCAGCGTTGAACAAGGGTTGGCAGCGGGTGACGAGCCTTGCGATCTTGGCCCGGGCATGGGGGTTAAGCGGCGCCGCATTGACTTGGCGCATGAATTCCAGCGCCCCGGCGTTGAGCCGCGCCATGACCGGCTGGTCCAGCGGCTCAAGTGCGGCGATTTCTTCGTCCGGCAGGCCAGCGTGGCGCAAAAGACGGCAACCGGGCTTCAGCCGGTGCTCTTCTTCCTCGACCGCGAGGCAAAGCAGGCGATCCGCGCCGATGGCATCCGCAAGGCGCGCAGTCAGATCGTCCCAGCCAGCAATGCCCGCTGTTTCTTGCAGGAACTGGGCATAGGTCCCGGTATAGCCGTCGGTCCTGATCGCCTGAGCCCAGACGCTTTCCAGCCACTGTTCCTGCCGGCGGGTGTAGCAGACAAAGCTCAGATCAAAGCCCTGCGCCTCTTTGACCAGCAACCTCGCGATCCGGGGCAGCATCGGGAACAGCTGCGTCTCACCCCCATTGCCGGGCATGGCACCTGCCAGGTTCTCATGCGTCAGCAGGACCGGCTGGTCACCCGCGGGCAGAGCGGCCAGAATCCCGGCAAAGGTGCGACGCAGGGCCGCTTCGGTCCCGGCATCGGGATTAAGGCTAAAGGCAATTGCAGCCCGCCCCAGCGCGCGCGTCTGAATATTGATCAGCTCATTTGCAACGACCAGATGGCGCAGGATCCGGGCAGAATTCAGCTTGATGAAATGATGGAACGCAGTCGAGCCGGTCTTTTGAACCCCGACATGAACGGTCAGCCGGCGCGCGGCGCGCGGCGCCTGGCGACCATCGCCCGCACACATCAGCGCGCCCCCCAACCCGGCTGATCGTAAAGCGGCCGCGTGGGCATCTGGCCCGACCGGCGCAGGACGCATTGGTTAAAGATCTCGGACGGATCGCGACCCATGATATAGTCCGAGGACATGCCCACCTTGACATAACCGCCGCGCACCCCGTGCGAACCAACGCCGAAGCCAACTTCGGTGCGGGGCGCGCGGGCATCAAGCGCCGCGCTAAGGCAGGCACGCTCGGCCTGTTCGACAGGAATCGGCGCGGTCGCACAGGCGGCCAGCCCCAGCAGTGCCGGGACAAGACCAGGACCCATGCGCAGACCGCGCCGGCTCATCACGCAGTGCCTTTTGCCGCTGCGGCGGCGCTGGCGATACATTGCGACGTCGCGGGCCGGCCGACGATGGCGGCGACCGAATCCCCTGCCCCGGCCGCTCCGGCGGCGGCGATGCTGGCCAGTTCCGCGCTGGTGGCGTTCTGGATCACGCAGTCGGTATAGGGCGCGACATTGGCACCCGGCAGGCGCTTGGCCATCTCGCGGTTGATGACGACGCGCGCAGAAGAGCTGGCCGCCGCATCAGGCGCCGGAGTGGTAACCGGAGGCAGCGGAGCCGGCACCGGCGCCATGCCGGGATTCTGGACCACGCAGCCCGACAGGGCCAACGCGGCAACAGTCAGGATCAGAGGAAGACGCATCAGTAAACCCTCGCTTTGGGTGCGATCTTTTTCAGGTCGATCCCGCCTTCCGCTTGCCTGGTCAAAGGTTCGAGGTGAACGGGCCGATAGGCCAGTTTAACATCGTTGCCTTCGACCCAGGCAAGCGAGTGCTTGCGCCAGTTGGCATCATCCCGCTCGGGGTAGTCCTCATGCGCATGGGCGCCGCGGCTTTCCTTGCGCGCCTCGGCTGCGACGATGGTCGCAAGCGCGTTGGGCATAAGGTTCGTCAGCTCCAGCGTTTCCATCAGGTCGCTGTTCCAGATCAGGCTGCGATCCGTGACCTTCAGGTCGTTCAGCTTGCCCGCGATCACCTGCATCTTGTCGACCCCTTCTGCCAGGGTCTTGTCGGTGCGGAACACGGCTGCATCGGCCTGCATGGTGCGCTGCATCTCAAGCCGCAGCTCGGCGGTTGGCACCGTGCCATTGGCGTGACGGATGCGGTCGAAACGGTCCAGCGCCCGGTCCACGCCCTCTTTGTTCGTGGTCGGGATGGCCGATTTGCGGTCGATCACCTGACCCGCGCGGATCGCGGCGGCCCGGCCAAAGACCACAAGGTCGATGAGCGAGTTCGAGCCCAGGCGGTTCGCGCCATGAACCGAGGCGCAGCCTGCCTCACCCACCGCCATCAGGCCCGGGAAGACCTGATCGGGATTTTCGGCGGTCGGGTTCAGCACCTCGCCCCAATAGTTGGTCGGAATGCCACCCATATTATAGTGAACCGTCGGCAAGATCGGGATCGGCTCACGCGTGACATCGACACCGGCAAAGATCTTGGCCGATTCGCTGATGCCCGGCAGACGCTCGGCCAGGCTTTCCGGCGGCAGGTGCATCAGGTTCAGATACATATGATCCTTATGCGGACCAACGCCGCGGCCTTCGCGGATCTCGATGGTGATGCAGCGCGAAACCACGTCGCGGCTGGCAAGGTCCTTATAGGTCGGAGCGTAACGCTCCATGAACCGCTCACCCTCGCTGTTGGTCAGATAGCCGCCCTCACCGCGCGCACCCTCGGTGATCAGACAGCCCGAACCATAGATGCCGGTCGGGTGGAACTGCACGAATTCCATATCCTGCAGCGGCAGACCCGCGCGGGCCACCATGCCGCCACCGTCGCCGGTGCAGGTGTGGGCCGAGGTGGCGCTGAAATAGGCGCGGCCATAGCCACCGGTCGCCAGCACGACCATCTTGGCGTTAAAGACGTGAATGGTCCCGTCATCAAGCTTCCAGCACACGACGCCAGTGCAGGCGCCATCGGTGATGATCAGGTCCAGCGCGAAATATTCGATAAAGAATTCCGCCTTTTCCTTCAGCGACTGGCCGTAAAGCGTGTGCAGGATGGCGTGGCCGGTGCGGTCGGCCGCGGCACAGGTGCGCTGCACGGGCGGACCTTCGCCGAACTCAGTGGTGTGACCGCCAAAGGGGCGCTGATAGATCTTGCCCTCTTCGGTGCGGCTGAAGGGAACACCATAGTGTTCCAGCTCATAAACGGCCTTGGGAGCCTCGCGCGCGAGGTACTCCATCGCGTCAGTGTCGCCCAGCCAGTCCGAGCCCTTGACGGTGTCATACATGTGCCACTGCCAATGGTCGGGACCCATGTTCGACAGGCTGGCAGCGATGCCGCCCTGCGCGGCGACCGTATGCGAGCGGGTCGGAAAGACCTTGGTCACGCAGGCGGTGCGCAAACCCTGTTCAGCCATGCCCAGCGTCGCGCGCAGGCCCGCGCCGCCGGCGCCCACGACCACCACGTCATATTCGTGCGTTTCGTATTTGTAAGCAGCCATTGCGGAACCTCAGACGACGACGATCGCGCCCAGACCCATCCGGGCCAGCGCATAAACGGCGGCAGCGATGACCGCCCAGCCGAGAATGATTGAAATGATGATGGCAGCCTTGCGCGCGCCACCCCGGAAATAGTCGTCGATCATGATCCGGGTGCCTTTGATAAAGTGGATCATGCCCACGACAACAAAGAGCGCGGTGATGACGGCGGGGAAGGGCCGGCCGAAATAGGCCAGAAGCTGATCTTGCGACAGGCCGATGGCGCGGGCCACCACGATCATGAACAGCGGGGTCAGCACGGCCAGCGCCACGGCCGAAACCGTCATGGCCCAGTGGTGCTGGGTGCCCTCGTGCGCCGAGCCAAGACCCTCGGCGGTTTTGCGGGGAGTAAGATAACGCATGATCCCTGCCCTTTCCTCAGAACGCGAAAAAGACGATCAGCGTCAGCACGGCCAGCACGACCGAACCGGCGATCAGCGCCTGACTGGATTTCTTGGCCTGCTCGATCTCAAGACCGTAGCCGGCGTCGTAGAACAGGTGACGCAACCCGGCGAGCAGGTGATACCACAATGCCCACATCGAGCCGGTCAGGATGATAAAGCCAAGCCAGGACCGCACCACCCAGTCTGCGCAGGCAAAAGCGCCGGGCGAGGTGACGGCGGCGACCAGCCACCAGACGATCAGCACGATCCCCGCGACCAGCGCATGGCCGGTGATGCGGGTCATGATCGAGGTGATTGCGGCGAGGGGCAGGCGATAGACCTGCAAATGTGGTGACAATGGCCGGTTGCCCCGGTTGACGTCAGCCATGATGCGCTCTCCTGCGTTCAGGCCCCGCACGCAACGGCTGGCGGCGAGGGCTGGCCGAAATTGGGTTTGCTTTTAGCCGCCTTGTCGCATCTGTCACGGGTGGATGCCATACATAAGACGGATATCGGACAGATTTTCCGCTTTTGTGATCACGCACATGCCAGCCGTGATCACAGACCCGTCATATTCGCCGGCATGATTGCGGTATCAGTACGGACTCGTTCGATTTCCCCGGATAACCGAGGATTTTGGTCATGCTCAGGCCGGTCCGACAACGATTCGCGCACCGGCCTGCAAGGCGCTCATTTGGGCATCAGCGCCCAGTAATCGAGGTCCAGAAGCACCTGAGGCGCGTATTTTCCATCCGCACCGCGCAAAGCGTGATCACCAGCCTCGCTCTTATGCGCGACAAGCCGCAATCGGATCGCGCCAACGCCGGGGGCCGGGGTATCGGCCTTGTCCAGAACCTCGGACCAGGCGCGGATCGTGTCCCCTGCGAAACAGGGGTTGGCATGGGCACCGCCGTTCAGCGCCACGATCATCTGAGCATTGGCCAGCCCGTTGAAGCTGAGCGCGCGCGCCATGCTGATGACATGGCCGCCATAGATCAGCCGCCGCCCGTCATCGCGGAAAGTGGCGTCGAAATGCACCTTGGCGGTGTTCTGCCACAGCCGGGTGGCAAGCATATGCTCGGCCTCTTCGATGGTGACACCATCGACATGGTCGATAATTTCGCCGGTCTGATAGTCGCCCCAGCGATGCGGCTCGCCCGCAAGCTCGAAATCATAGTCCTGGAAATCCAGCCCCTCGGGCACGACCAGATCATCAGGCGCGACGGATTTCGCCAGATCGGGCACCACCGCATCTGGTGCCGCGGCCCCGGTATCGCCTTTGCGCACCATGACCCAGCGCACATATTCCAGCACCACCTCGTCATGCTGGTTCAGGCCACGGGTGCGGACCCAGACCACACCAGATTTGCCGTTCGAGTTCTCCTTGAGCGCGATCACCTCGGATTCCGAACGCAGCGTGTCGCCCGGCCGCACCGGCCGGAGGAAGCGCCCCTCGGCATAGCCGAGATTCGCCACCGCATTCAGGCTGATATCAGGCACCGTTTTGCCAAAGACGATGTGAAACGTAATCAGATCGTCCAGCGGGCTTGCCCCCAATCCGCAAGCCGCCGCAAACTCATCCGAGGAATATAGTGCATGCCGCGCGGGATAAAGCGCGTGATACAGCGCCCGCTCGCCCGCCGTGACCGTGCGCGGCACGGCATGGCGGATCACCTGCCCGACGCGGTAATCCTCGAAGAAGCGACCCGGATTGGTCTTGCTCATGTTGGCTCCCTATTGCTGGCCCAGCTTCATCTGGGGGTGATACTCGGTCTCGATCTCCTTGGTGACTGCCTGGGCGCAACGCATCACGCCGCGCGAAGCGTCAAAGGCATAGGAGGGATCGCCATACAGCTCCCACCCTTTGGACAGGGCCTCGCTGACTTTGTGGCAAAAGGCCGAGGTGTCATCTTCGGTCAGCAGGCGATAGATTTTCGGCATGTCAGCCCCCAAAGCTCAGTTTCCGAACGGGTTGTAGCCCAGCCAGCTGTGGATCAGCCCCACGACCAGCATGACGACGATGGCGCCCACGACCGCCATGATCTCTTTGCGCGGAGGAAAGGGGCCAGCGGGCGGGATCCAGCCCGGCTCATCCCGGTTGATGACCACGATCTGGACCAGCGCCCAGATGAAAAGCCCGCCAAACAGGACAAAGCTGGGCAGATCGCCGTTCGGCAGCAGATGCGCAAAAGCCCATAGCGCAAATCCGGTCAATTGCGGGTGACGGATGTGGCGGGTGATGCGCGTCTTCATCCCCGATGCGGCGAAAAGGTAGAATGCCGCCAGCACGAGCAGGTTGTTGATGCCCTTGAGAGGCGCACTTGCCCCCCACCAATAAGGGCCGTCAGCAAGGCGGTAGCCAAGCACCATCAGCACCACCGACAACAGCAGTGCCCCCGCCACCGCGCCACGGCCTAGCCGTTCGCGCAGGGGCGGAGCGAGCCGCTTAAGAAGATGCGCCACCCACCAAAGCGCCACGCCAAGTATCAGGATAAACATCTGGCTTGTTCCTCTGCTGGATGTAATGGCGCTACCCTGCCATCACCCCGCGAGTTCGGCAATCGCAGCCGCCTTGGCCAAAGTGGCGCGGGCGGTCTCGACATGCAGATTCTCGACGATCCGGCCATCGACCACCGCGACGCCCTTGCCCTGCGCCTTGGCCTCTTCAAACGCGTCAATCTGACGGCGCGCCAGCTCTACCTCGGCCTCTGAGGGGGCAAAGACTTCATTGGCAATGGCAAGCTGCGCCGGGTGAATCAGGGTCTTGCCGTCGAAACCCATGTCGCGGCCCTGCGCGCATTCCGCGCGCAGCCCCTCTTCGTCCTTGAAGGCGTTAAAGACGCCATCCACGATCACCCGGCCATGCGCCCGCGCAGCCAGAAGACACAGGCCCAGCCCGGCCATCATGGGCAGGCGGTCGGCGCGGAAACGGCTGTTCAGTTCCTTGGCCAGATCGTTGGTCCCCATGACCATGCCTTGCAGGCGCGGATGGGCGGCGATCCGGGCGGCATTAAGCATGCCCTCGGCCGTCTCCATCATCGCCCACAGCGGGGTTTCGGGCACCAGTGCCGCCACCCGATCCAGATCGGCGCTGCGGCTGACCTTGGGCACCAGCACCGCGTCGGCGCCCAAGGCAAAGGCGCGGGCGTCATCCTCGCCCCATTCGGTATCAAGCCCGTTGATGCGTACGATTCGCGCCCGACCGCCGTAATCAGCCTGCAGGGCCTGTGACAGCAGCCCACGCGCACCAACCTTTTCTGCGGGCGCCACTGCGTCCTCAAGGTCAAAGATGATCGCATCGGCGGCCAGCGTCTGGGCCTTTTCCATCGCCCGAACATTGGCGGCGGGAATGTACAGCACGGAACGATAAGGACGGGTCATCTGGGCCTCGCGTAATAATCTTGCGCGAACCTGCCCGGAAAGGAAGCGAATCGCAAGCCTCGATCTGCCGCAGTGCAGCGTCAGATGCCATCCCAGATCAGCCTGGCCGAAACCAGCATCAGCGCCCAGGTGATAAAGCTGTAGAAAACGCGCGGCGACATGCGCCGCACCAGCCATAGCCCGATCAGGACACCGATGATTCCCGGCACCATCAGCACGGCGGCGATCGACAGGTTATGCGCCGAAAGCTGTCCAAGCAGCGCATAAGGAATCAGCTTAACCGCGTTGCAGATGGCGAAAAAGATCGTCGTCGTGCCGGCATAGGTCATCGGCGTCATACGCAGCGGTTGGGCATAGACATGATAGGGTGCGGCCCCGGAATGCGACACAAAGCTGGTATAGCCCGAGACCATGCCCCAAAGGGTACCTGCCCCCCAGCGCGGCGGCCGCGCACTGCCATCGACCGGGCTGCGCAACAGCGCGTTCAGCGCGAATGTCAGGCCGATAAGTCCGACGATCAGGCCGACCTGCGCGTCATTGACGTGATGCGCCGTGGCCCAGCCCAGCCCGATGCCGGTGATCGCCCCCGGCACCAGCGTCCACAACACCCTCGCATCGAAATTGCGGCGAAAGGCAATCAGCCCGCCGATATCCGAGATGACATAGACCGGCAGCAGAATCCCCGCTGCCTGCACCGGCGACATGACCAGCGACAGCAGCGGGACTGAAATCGTACCGACCATCGACAATCCGCCCTTGGCCATTCCGATAGACAAGGCAGCAATGACCGCCAGCACCCAGCCCAAGATTTCCATCGACGCGCTCCGTTGTCGCTTAACGCCGGGTTAATCCAGCGCCGCGCGGTCGGCAATGCGGGGCAAGCATTTCATGTTAGCGATTGACAGCGGACGATTCTGCATTCTGTCCACAGGCAAGGCTTGCGATTCTCATCCCGAGGGACTACGCCACCGCCCGAACCATCATGGAAATCGGAGGTTATCATGGCCCGACCCAAGATCGCACTTATCGGTGCGGGACAGATCGGCGGCACGCTCGCACATCTGGCCGCGATGAAGGAACTGGGCGATGTCGTCCTGTTTGACATCGCCGAGGGCACTCCTCAGGGCAAGGCGCTGGACATCGCGGAATCGGGTCCGTCCGAGGGCTTTGACGCCGTGCTCAAGGGCACCAATGATTACGCCGACATCGCCGGCGCTGATGTCTGCATCGTGACCGCCGGCGTGCCGCGCAAGCCTGGCATGAGCCGCGACGACCTGCTGGGCATCAACCTCAAGGTCATGAAATCGGTGGGCGAAGGCATCAAGCAGCACGCCCCGAACGCCTTTGTCATCTGCATCACCAACCCGCTCGACGCCATGGTCTGGGCGCTGCGCCAGTTTAGCGGCCTGCCCCACGAGAAAGTCGTCGGCATGGCCGGTGTGCTTGATTCGGCGCGCTTCCGCCACTTCCTGTCGCTGGAATTCGGCGTCTCGATGCGCGACGTGACCGCATTCGTGCTGGGTGGCCATGGCGATACCATGGTGCCGCTGGCCCGCTATTCGACCGTCGCCGGTATCCCGCTGCCCGATCTGGTCAAGATGGGCTGGACCACGCAGGAAAAACTGGATGCCATCATCCAGCGCACCCGTGACGGCGGCGCCGAAATCGTCGGCCTGCTGAAGACCGGCTCGGCCTTCTACGCCCCCGCCACCTCGGCCATCGAGATGGCAGAGGCCTATCTGAAGGACCAAAAGCGCGTCCTGCCCTGCGCAGCCTATGTGAAAGATGCCTACGGTCTTGACGGTCTCTATGTCGGCGTGCCGACCGTGATCGGTGCCAAGGGGATCGAACGCGTCATCGACATCACCCTGAACAAAGACGAGCAAGCGATGTTCGACAAGTCGGTTGATGCGGTGAAAGGCCTCGTGACCGCCTGCAAGGGCATCGACCCCACGCTGGCCTGATCAGGCCAATCGCACATAGCGGCCATTCCGGCCGCCGCACGGAAAAACCCCGCGGACGCGTCCCGCGGGGTTTCTTGTTTATCAGACGAACACGAAGTCCGAAGCGTCCAGCAGACCGCTGTTGATCCCGGTCAGCGTGACCGTGGTGCCGCCAAAGCTGACCACGGTATTGGAACCAGACTGGGTGATGGTCAGGTCATCAAAGCTGTCGTAACGCTCACCATCATAGGTGCCCGCAACGATCTGGATCACGTCAGAGCCATTCTGCCAGTCGCTGATCCGGTCAGCATTGTCACGAACCGAGAAGACAAAGACATCCGCGCCGGAACCGCCGGACAGAACGTCATTGCCGGCCCCGCCCGTCAGCGTGTCGTTGCCGGTACCGCCAAGCAGCCGATCGTTGCCGGTGCCGCCGATCAGCTGGTCGTTGCCAGCACCGCCGCTTACCGTGTCATTGCCTGCACCTGCGTTCAGGACGTTATTCGCCCCGCTGCCGGTCAGGCTGTCACTGTAACGAGAGCCGCGGATGTTCTCGATGCTGCTCAGTACATCGGTACCATAGCCGCCGCCGATGGCCTGCGCGCTGGTCGAACCGAGGTTAACCTTGATGCCGGACGTGGCGCCGTCATACAGCGCGGTATCGATCCCGGTTCCGCCATCCAGCGTATCGTTGCCAGTGCCGCCGTTAAGATAGTCATTGCCCGAGCCGCCAATCAGCCGGTCATTGCCGGCAC